>CAZHPJ010000067.1:0-9763 GCA_964534585.1 uncultured Sandaracinaceae bacterium
TGGCACACAGATCGAGATGATCGGCCTTTCTCTGCTCGATGTCTGCGCTCATCGCGTTGCTTGCTCGGCGGCGTCCTGCCGTGTACGTAGCTCGGAATAAGGACACTGACACCGTGGCGCAAGCACAAATGTATCTCGAGTCTTGGATGGGAAGCGTCCGTCAGCACGTCGACGCCATCCTCAAGCGGTTTTTCGAGTCGAAGTGCGAGGAAGCAGCTCAACTCTCGCCAAAGGCGATCGAGCTGGTCACCGAGGTTCGTGACCTGACGATGCGTGGGGGCAAGCGGCTACGGCCGATCGTCACCGCTGCAGCCTATCGGGCGGCCAGCGGAGCGACGGACCTCGGCCCAACGTTTGCGGCCGGCGCCGCCTTGGAGCTCCTGCAGACGTACCTACTGATTCACGACGACTGGATGGACGAGGACGACGAACGACGTGGAGGGCCGGCGGTCCACTATGCGTTCCAAAGGAAGCACGGTCACGACCATCTGGGTGCAAGCCTCGGGATCCTAGCTGGAGATCTAGCTTCGACCTTTGCTTGGGAGCTGCTGCTCGGCGGGAGCTTTCCTGAAGGCCGACGAGACGAAGGGTTGGCACTGTTCGTCAAAATCCAGAAGGAAGTGTTTGCAGGGCAGCAGCTCGATCTCATGACCGACGGGGACGTCGAGCGCATGCACGACTTGAAGACGGGGAGCTACACGACGCGCGGGCCGGCGGAGCTCGGAGGCGTCCTCGCCGATGCGGATGAGGCGGGTATGCACTCCCTTCGGGCCTGGTCCGCACCACTTGGCATCGCATTTCAGCTGCGGGATGACCTTCTCGGAACGTTCGGAAGCGTTCAACAGACCGGTAAACCCGGGAACGACTTGCGGCACGGCAAGCACAACGCCGTCGTGGCAGCGTTTCGCAGGCTCGGCTCGAGCGATGCGCAGTCGGCGGCGCTCGAAAGCGTCTGGGGGCACGCCGAAGCAACCGATGACGAGGTCCGAGCTGCTGTCGAGGTTCTCTCTACCGCCAAGGAAGAGGTCGAGACCCGGCTGGCGTTCTTGGTCGAGGAAGCACGGAGTGCACTCGCCGCAAGCCCATTCGATGCTGGCGCCAGGCAAGTGCTCGAGGAAGTGACTCTACGGCTCACGGACCGAGGAACCTGATGGGCTTCGGGAGAGGCAAGGTCATCCTGCTGGGCGAACATGCGGTCGTTCATGGCTGTCCAGCTATCGCGGTCGGCATCGAACGGGGGGTCACGGCCAAGGCAGCAACCGCCAAGCGTGACTTATTGCGGCTCTCGCCCTGGGACTTGGCACTCGAGCCCGATCCCCAAGGAGACGAGCCCCTCGAACGCGCGTTTGCCGCTGCACTCGAGCTGTATCCAACGCGGCCGGCGCTCGAAGTGACCGCCCAGGTCGACCTTCCGGCGGGCGCGGGGCTCGGCTGCTCCGCGGCGATCGGCGTGGCTGTTCTGGACGCGATCGACGAGGCACTGGGCATCGAACGAGCCCGAACGGATCTCGCAACGGCCGCGCTCGCTTGGGAGAAGGTTTTTCACGGCAACCCATCTGGGGTCGACAACACGATGTCGGCCATCGGAGGGGTTGCGCTCTATCGCAAGGGTGATGCGCTTCGGCCGCTGCACTCGAACAAACCGTTGCACTTGGTGATCGGACACAGCGGCGAGTCCTCGAGCACCAAAGAGATGGTCGCGTCGGTCAGCAGGCAGCTCGAGAGCGACCCGGAGCGTGTGAACAGGACGTTCGAAGGCATCGAGGTGCTGGTGCGCAACGCGAAGCTTGCCATCGAAGCTGGCAACCACATCGCGCTCGGCCAACTGCTCGACTTGAATCACACCATCCTCAGCTCGCTGATGCTTTGCACCACCAAGCTCGACGAGATGTGCCAGACCGCGCGCCGGGCGGGAGCGTTGGGCGCCAAGATGACGGGCGCAGGCGGAGGAGGCTGTATGGTTGCGCTGTCCCCGAAGCATGATGAAGCGCTTCGGTTGCGCGATGCGCTCGGAGAAAGCTCGTTCGTCGCGGAGGTGAGCGCGTGACCGATCGTCCCACGGAAGCGAGCGCCCGGGCCTGTGCGAACATCGCGTTGGCCAAGTATTGGGGGAAGGCCGATGTGAGGCGGAACGTTCCCGCCGTTCCGAGTATCTCGCTCACGCTGGACCAACTCGTGACCGAGACGAGAGTGCGGTTCGACCCGTCACTGGCGTCCGATGTGGTGAGGCTCGATGGCCGGCGGGCAACCGCGGCGGAAGCCCAGCGGGTCGTCGCCATGCTAGACCGCATTCGTCGGGAAGCGAGATTGCGCCTAAGCGCGCACGTCTCTAGTCACAATCACTTTCCAACCGCAGCGGGTCTCGCTTCGAGCGCATCTGGATTCGCCGCGCTTGCCGCGTCAGCTTCGGCGGCAGCGGGGCTTCGATTCAGCGCCCGCCGGCTCAGCGCGCTGGCTCGAGCATCGAGCGCTTCGGCCGCCCGATCGATCTACGGGGGCTTCGTGGAGCTCCCCGCAGGCAGCCTCGGCGATGCAGACTTGGCGGCCCGACCGGTCGCACCCCCCGAGCATTGGAATGTCCGCCTGGTCGTAGGACTGACCGAGCCTGGCAAGAAGAAAGTCGGCTCCACCGAAGGAATGGAGCGCTCGCGCAGGACATCACCCTACTACCGGGCATGGCTGGACCAAGCGCCCAAATGGTCGCGGAAGATCAAGCGGGCGATCAAGGAACGCGACATCGACACACTGGGCGCAGCGATGGAGCGGAGCACGCTAGCCTTTCATTGCTGCGCGATCACATCGGACCCGCCGATCCTCTACTGGGCGCCAGGGACGCTGGCTGCTCTCGCCACCGTTCACGGGCTTCGCGAGCGCGGCGTCTCTGCGTGGGCGACCATGGACGCCGGACCGCATGTCAAAGTGCTGTGCGGGATCGGTGACGCGACCCGGGTCCGCCAAGCGCTCGACCGAACGCCGGGCGTGACGCGAACCTGGGTCGCCAAGCCGGGACCCGACGTCGAGGTGTATCAGTGACCCCAGTTGGTGCGAGCGCGCCAGGCAAGGCGCTTCTGTGCGGTGAGTATGCAGTGCTCGAAGGTGCGCCAGCGGTAGTGGCCGCCGTCGACCGGCGGGTTTCGGTCGTTTGGGCGGAAGACTCGGTGCCCATGCCTCCGGAAGTCGAAGCCACACTGCGGCTAGCGCAAGCTGAGCTCGGGGCGGCGCCTGGCTGGTTGACCCTGGACGTGAGCGACCTGCAGCAGAATCGCGTCAAGCTCGGGCTCGGCTCGTCGGCCGCTGGGGCCGTGGCAACGGCCGGCGCAGTATTCGCAGCACACAGCCGCGACCTCGAGGACTGGAAGACTTTGCAACGGGTCTTCGCGCTCGCCCTCGAGGGCCACGCATCGGTCGCGCCGCAAGGTAGCGGCGTCGACGTTGCGGCCTCCACCTTCGGCGGGTTTCTGCGATTCGTGCGGACCGGAGACGAGGTCGAGACGTGCGCTTTGCAACCTCTGAACGATCTCGTGATTGGTTTGGTGTGGACGGGCCAGGCCGCGCGAACCAGCGAGTTGGTAGGGAAGGTACATGAGCTGCGGGGCGATGACCCCGGCGGGTACCGCGCCTGCATGGACCGGCTGTCAGAGCTCTCCGGTCGATTCGCGTCCGCCTTCGGTGCCGGAGACGCCGCAGAGGTCATCGCGTCGGCCGCCGCCTATTCGAACGCAATGAGCCTGCTCGGGGACGCGGCGGGCGCCCCGATCGTCGATGCGCGGCTCGGGCGCGTAGCGGAGCTTGCAGCCAGCTTTTCAGGAAGCGCCAAGCCATGCGGGGCGGGCGGCGGCGACGTCGCGATCGCGTTCTTCCTGGACCCGGATGCTAGAAAAGACTTCGAACTAGCTTGCAAAGACGAAGGGCTTCATCCTATCGATGTCTCGTGGGGTGCAACAGGCGTGCGAGCCTGCTGACGGAAGGAGCCGCCAAATGCTCATCAATCTCTACATCCTGTCGCTCGTCCTCGGAGCTGTGCTCCTTGGTGCTTCGCTCTTCTTGAGCGACAAGCGCGCTGACGCCGACGATCAGACGCAAGCGCACGACGATACGACGAGGCCGAGCCAAGTCGGTCAGCTCGATGGCGTCGCGGATGGCGACTTCTTCGTACGGAGCGTGCGGTCACGCAGGTTCTGGACGTTTTTCGTATCCTTCTTCGGCATGACCGGCCTCGTCCTCGACGGGTTGGACCTGATGGGCGCGACGGTGTCCTTCCTCGCAGCCGTCGCGATCGGGGCGGTTGCCGGTGCCGGGGCTTCGGCGGCGGTGCGAATCGGCTCGAGTTGAGTTGAGACTAGGCCCTACGCGGAGTAGGCCCGGACTTTCTCTTCGAGCCGCTCGATAACCGTGGTGGACAAGTTTTCTCCGCAGAGCTGCGACATCTGCTGAAGGAGCGTAGGACTGGTGACGTTCACCTCGATGAGCTTGCCGCCAATGACGTCGAGGCCGACGAAGAAGAGCTGGTCGGCGACCAGACGCGGACCGATCGTCTCGATGAGCTTCCGATCCGCGTCGGTGAGCACCGCCGGCGCCGCAGAACCACCGACATGCACGTTGCTCCGAAGGTCGCCCTTGCTGGGAACACGCCCGACGACGCCGAGAAGCTCGCCCTCTACGAGCAGGATTCGCTTATCCCCCTCCTCATATACCTCGGGGATCAGCGCCTGCACGATCGCGTTCCGCGCACCCAAACGTGTCACCGCCTCGATCAGGGCATTGAGGTTACTGTCCCCATTGGCGAGCAAAAACACGCTGTCGCCCCCGTGACCGTCGATCGGCTTGATTACAGCCTTGCCCCCTACGTCGCCCAAGAAACGCAGGATCTCGTCCTTGTGACTCGTCATGATCGTCGGCGGGACGATCTCCGGAAAATGATGCGCGTAGAGCTTCTCGTTCGCTTCGCGCAGGCCTCGCGGGTTGTTCACTACGAGTGTGCTGCCCTCCAGATGATCCAGCGCGAGCGTCAACCACAGGTACACGTCGGTGAAGGGCGGGTCCTTGCGGATGAACACCGCATCGACATCCACCAAATCGATGTCTGCCGGCTCACCGAGCGTGATCGGCTCATCGGCGTCGAGCTGCATCGTAGCTTGGCGAACCCGCGCAACGACTCGGCGGCCACGAAGCCCCACATCGCTCGACAAGCAGTGCTCCACGCGATGGCCGCGGGCTTGCGCCTCCAGCATCAAGGCAAAGCTGGTGTCTTCGTCGACGATGACCGTCGACACGGGGTCCATCACGAACACGAAATGCATGAGACTCTCCGGTAGCATCCGAGCCGGTTTGGAGGCAAGGTCCGACCGATGAAACGCAGCATTTCGATCGCGTTGTGGTGCGTTTCGGCACTCCTGATCGCGGGCCTCACCAGTGGATGCCTACCCACCGCCAGCGGAGACCCATCCACCGCTCGCACCACCCCAGTCGCTCCGGCCACACATACAGCGGTTTTCACGCACGACGCGGTAGCCGCCGACCACGCAGAAGCATCGAAGGCGGGGGCCGAGGTTCTCGCAGCAGGAGGCAACGCGGCCGACGCGGCAGCGGCAACCATGCTGGCCCTCGGTGTGGTCAATCCGGCCAGCAGCGGCCTCGGAGGCGGGGGTTTCGCCCTCTACTACAGCGCCAAGGACGGCTCGCTGACGTTCCTCGACTTCCGCGAACGCTCTCCTCGTGCCGCAACTCGGACGATGTTCGAGGTCGAAGGCGAGCGGCCGGAGGGCCCCAGAAGCTCTCCTTCGCAATTGGGAGGACTCGCAGCGGGAGTCCCTGGAGAGCCTGCGGGAATCGAGGCCCTGGTCACGCGTTTCGGAGCGCTCTCGTTGCGCGAGGTGGTTGCGCCTGCCCTTCGACTTGCCGAAGAGGGCTTCGCAGTAAGCGACGCGCTCGGGGCGATGGGAAGCGCGTTCGAGGTTCAGCTTCGCAAGGATCCGGTGATGGCGAAGTGGGATCTACAGCCCGGTGCGACTTTGCGACGTCCGAGCCTAGCGCGCGTGCTCCGCGCGTTTGCTGAAAAAGGCGCTGCTGTCATCTACGGTGGTGTCATAGGCCGCGAGATAGTGGCCGCCGTTCAGAAGCACGGCGGCATCATGACCCTGCAGGACCTGCGCGCCTATCGGGTGAGAACGCGGGAGCCGCTCGAAACCACCGCATTCGGGTATCGCTGGGTGACTGCGCCGCCTCCGAGCGCGGGCGGGTTCACGATGATTCAAAGCCTTGCGATCCTGGAACAGGCGGTTGGTCCGACGCCCGCGTATGGCGCACCGCTCCTGCACGCGATGGCTGAATCTTGGAAGGGACCGTTCCTCGATCGTCAGCGCTACTTCGGTGATCCGGACCAGGTGATTTTGCCGCTCGATAAGCTCATGAATCCGTCCCGTATCACGGCACGGGCCAAGCTCGCGGGGGAGGGCAAGGCCCACCCGAGCGTCGACTACGACTTTCCTGTCGAGTGGACGAGGACCCAGGTCACGGCGCCCGACAACGCCGGCACTTCGCACCTTTGCGTCGTCGACGCGCAGGGCAACGTCGCCTCGGTCACGACGACCATCAATCTTCCGTTCGGCGCGCGGTTCACCGGTGGAGGCATCGTCATGAACGATGAGATGGACGACTTCGCGAGCGGCGTCGGCAGGGCCAACGCATTCGGCTTGGTCGGGGGCGCCAGAAACCTGCCGGGGCCCTGGAAGCGTCCGGTGTCGACGATGTCACCCACGATCGTGCTCGAGAATGGCAAACCCGCCTTGTGCGTCGGCGCATCGGGCGGAAGCCGGATCGTGACAGCTACGCAGCAGGTCGCGATGAACGTTTTGTTGCTCGGAATGAACGCAGGCGAGGCTGTGGCCGCTCCGCGCATTCATCACCAAGGCCTGCCGGAAGCGCTTCGCGTGGAGACAGTCGTACCTCTAGGCACCGCACTGCAGGACGCACTTCGGGACCGCGGTCATCGGATCGATCCCATTCACAATATCGCCACAGTGCAGGCGATCCAGATCGAGCGCTCCCCAGCGCTCCTCCTTCGCGCAGCGAGCGACCCGCGCAAGGGCGGGCGCCCAGCGGGTCACTAGGGATGGCTGGCCAGATATTCGTTCACGAGCGCCGCGTTCTTCGCATATTGTTCGCGTGTCGTAGCGACGAAGTACGCCTCGATGAGGCGGCCCAAACCCAGCACGTGTGCGCCGATCTCGAGCGTCACGAACCGCTCGCATTGATGAAGCGAAACCGCCGCGACCGTGACCGCACCTCTGACGTCAATGCGCTCGGTGACCGTCGATGTGATGACACGAAAGTCGTAGCGCTCGGCTTGGGCATCGAATGTCCCCTCTTCGACATAGCTGAAGCGGTCCCCGAGAACATTGGCGACAGCTTTGGGCATCTGCTGCGTGGGACAGATCTTGGCGCGCCGGTAGCCGGTGTCTCGATTCCACTCCTGTAGCTCGTATCCGAAGCCGAGCCCCTCGTACAGGTAGCGATTGAAATTTTCGCTCCGGAAGATTCGCTCCCAGAATTCTTTTTCCGAGCAGTCTAGCAACTGCCGAATCTCGAGATTCTTCGACATGCCTATTCCGTGATTTGGACGACGACGACAGTGGTGTTGTCCTCGCCGCCATTTTGATTGGCTTGAGCAATGAGGGCTTTCGCGGCCGTTTCCACGTCCTGGCCGGCGCCGCGAACGATGCCGAGGATGCCCTCGTCGCTCACCATCCCGTTGAGACCGTCGGTGCATAGCACGTAGACGTCACCCGGCTCGACGTTCTCGAAGTACAGGTCGACGGCGACGACCTCCTGCATTCCGAGCGCGCGCGTGATCACGTTGCTCGGAAGGCGCTCTTTCTGCGCGTCCGTGAGATGCGGCATGACGAGCAGATAGTCGTTCAACAAGGAATGATCGCGCGTGAGCTGCACGATGCCGCCGGAACGAATTCGATAGGCCCGGCTGTCGCCGACATGCGCAATGTGGATCTTGCGATCGTCGCGGTCGAACAGAGCACCAACGACCGTCGTACCCATTCCTTGAACCGAACGGTTGCCGGTCGACGCCTGGAAAATACGTTGGTTGGCGAGCTTTACCGCCGCTACCAGTCGATGTTGCTCGGGCGTCAAGCGCGAGTCGTCCTCGGCCGGCCATTCGGCGCTATCGAGGTCGACGCTAGTCGCGTCGAAGAAAGCGGTCATCTCCTTCGTCGCCATACGGCTCGCGACGTCACCAGCTCGGTGACCGCCCATGCCGTCGGCAACGACGAACAGGCGATGCTGCGAGAGGATACAGTAGCTATCTTCGTTGTGCTCTCTCTGAAGTCCGACGTCGGAGAGCCCTGCAGCAATGAAGTTCATCAGTGTTCACACGCCCCACGAGATGATCGCAGGTGATCGGACCATCTATTGGCCTTCGACTCCATCGCGGGCAACCCGAATTGCGCGAAACAGTCCATTGAACCGATGAGGGGACCAAATCAGGGGTTAACGAAGGCGGGCAGCTCAGGCCAGCCGGTCTCCGGATCGTCCAAATACGAATATCGTGCGTAGTGCGTGGTCACGCGTCGCACATAGTTGCGCGTCTCGGTAAACGGGATCCGCTCGACAAAGCGATCGAGCTCCATCTTTCGACTCTCTTTGAGCCAACGCTTCACTCGGCTTTTTCCGGCGTTGTAGGCGGCGATGCTCAGAGGGTAGACGTCACCAAAGTCTGCGGCGAGGGCGGCCATTTCTTCGAGCCCAAGCGCGATGTTGGTTTCCGGTACACGAAGCATGTACCGCGTAACCGGCTCACCCGCGAGCTTCGTAGCGATCTCCGGCATCAGTTGCATCAAACCGATCGCGCCGGCCCTGCTGACCGCGTCTGGACGGAAGCCGCTCTCCTGGCGCATCGTCGCGTAGACCAACGCGCGGGGGAGCTCGCCCCGATGCTCATCGACGACCGAGCGCCATGGCATCGGATACGCGGCGTTCCACCACCAACTATGCTCTGCCGGATCGCTATGGAGATAGGCCATGCGCCGACGCGCTATGAGAAGCGCATCGCGATAGGCGCCTGCGTCGCGGTAGAGCCGGGTGAGAAGCGGAATGCGTTGTGCTTTGGGATACTCGGCGACGAGTGCGTCGTCGTGGGTGTTGAGCCAGGCGATACCGTCGATGTCGAGGCCCAGGCGCCGATAGGCCTCGAATGTGTCCGGCATGGGCAGATCGCTCTCGGGAACCTCGACGATGCCCGGTGAGGCCACGTGCTCGAAGGGCGATGGCGGCTTCACTTTGAGCCGCCTTAGGCGATTGGCCGCCAACACCGCGTACCAATGGAGTGGCTCGACCACGATGGCTTTGCGATACGCGTCGATCGCTTTGGGTCCCCGCCGATAGGAGCGTGCCAGCCAATAGAAGCCACGCGCCTCGTCCATCGAGTTGATGACGACCGTAGTGTACTGAGAGAGGTAGTGAGCCGCGCGGGCATAGCGGCGCGTCTCGAACGCGCGGAAGCCAAGCTCCCAAAGCGCCGAGCGGCGCCAGCGCCCCTGCGCTCGGGGCTTTCCTCGCAGGAGCCGCTCCATCTGTTTCTCGCCGCTGGCGCGGCCGAGCCGAATCTCCAGCCACGCGGCGAGAAATCGCGCCTCGGGCGCGCGCTTGCTGCGCGGGTAGCGTTGGGCGAACCGCCGATATGCGCGAATCGCTCGGGCGTCTTGGTCAGCACGAGATAGCGCGCGAGCTGAATGAAACGCGTCTTCGATCT
>CAZHPJ010000068.1:0-9734 GCA_964534585.1 uncultured Sandaracinaceae bacterium
CGACAAAGAGCAGATCATGCTGGACCTGATCGACTTGGGGTTTGCTCGGCAAGATCTCGACCAACTCGAGCATCTGATCAGACGCCCCAACGGCATCATTCTCGTCACCGGACCTACCGGCTCCGGTAAGACGACCACGCTATACGGATGCCTGAACACGATCAACACACCGCAGAAGAACATCCTGACCGCCGAGGACCCGGTGGAGTACGAGCTACGCGGCATCGGCCAGATGCAAGTCCAGCCGAAGATCGGCCTCACCTTCGCATCAGCATTGAGAAGCTTTCTTCGCCAGGACCCGGACATCATCATGGTCGGTGAAATTCGCGACCACGAAACGGCAGAGATCGCGATTCACGCATCGCTGACCGGTCACCTCGTGCTCTCGACCTTGCACACCAATGACGCACCGAGCGCCATCACTCGTTTGATCGACATGGATGTGAAGGCATATCAGATTTCTTCCTCCGTCCTTGCGGTGTTGGCCCAGCGCCTCGTACGGAAGCTCTGTGACAGCTGCAAAACCCCTTACACGCCAACCGCCCAAGACCTGCGCGAGCTCGGCATCGACGCGGCGATCGCGCAGGACAAGATGGCCGAACTTCAGACGCTCGCGGCAACCACCGTGATCGGTCACAGTAACCCGGTGACGTTACCGGAGCCTGCCAACGCTGACCCGGAAGAGCTGACATTCTTCCATCAGGCTGGCTGCGAGGCGTGTAGCAATACCGGCTATCGCGGCCGAATCGGAATCTTCGAGCTCATGATGATCGACGAGCCTCTGCGCCGCGAAATCTTGAACAACAGCGACGCGAAGACGATTCAGCGCGTCGCACAACAGCAGGGGATGCGGCTCCTGCGCGAAGACGGCGCGCGCCAAGTCGTCGCTGGCGTAACCAGCGTCGAAGAGGTGCTCGCCGCGACCCAAGCCGCGGAGGTCTAGGCCATGGCGGTCTACGCATACAAGGGCATCGACGCACGGGGCAAGACGGTCAAGGGTGTCCGCGACGCCGATAGCGCCAAGGCGCTGCGCACGGTGCTCAAGCGGGACGGAGTCCTGCCGACGGAAATCCTCGAGCAAGCCGAGGCGGCTAGGAAAGCGGCGCGCGACATCGATTTCGGACGCCTCTTTCGACGCGTCTCGCCGATGGAGGTGGCGGTTGCCACCCGGCAACTCGCCGTGTTGCTCCGTGCCGGCGTTCCGTTGGTCGAATCCTTGAGCGCGTTGATCGAGCAGCTCGACCAGCCGGAGCTGAAAGACGCATTCACCGACACGCGCAATCAGGTCAACGAGGGCAGCACCTTGGCGGACGCCCTCAAAGCACACCCCAAGATCTTCCTCACGCTCTACGTCAACATGGTCGCGGCAGGCGAGGCGTCGGGTACGCTCGAGGAGGTGCTAGGACGGCTCGCAGAGTTCTTGGACGACCAGACCAGGCTCCAAAGCAAGGTTCGTGGCGCCCTCGCCTATCCCGCCGTCATGGCGGTGGTCGTCGTCCTCATCCTCTTCTTGATGATGTCGGTCGTCGTGCCGAAGGTCACGGCGATTTTCGAAAATTTCAACCAAACTCTCCCCTGGTACACCAGCCTTCTGATCTGGGTCAGCGACGTCTTCAGCAACTACTGGTGGCTGCTCGCGGCGCTCATCGGCGGGGGCATCTATTGGTTCCAGCGCTGGAAAGCGACAGACGAAGGCCGTAAGAAGTGGGATCTTTTCGTACTCGAGGTCCCAATCTTTGGGCCTCTGCTGATCATGGTCGCCGTGGCCCGTTTTGCTCGAACGCTGGCGACGCTCCTCAGTAGTGGCGTCCCCGTGCTCACGGCCATGGACATCACGCGCAACGTGCTCGGCAACACGGAGCTCATGAGGGTCGTCGAGGATGCGCGCGCGAGCGTGCGCGAAGGCGAGGGCATAGCCAAGCCACTGCGGCAGGGCGGCAGGTTCCCGCCCATGGTAATCCACATGATCGCCGTGGGTGAACGCTCAGGTCAGTTGGAGGAAATGCTCCTGCACGTAGCGGACTCCTACGATCAGCAGATCGAAGTGCGAGTTGGCGCCATGACATCGATCCTCGAACCGTTGCTGATCGTGGTCATGGGCGTAGTCGTTGGCGGCATCGCGTTCGCGATTCTCATGCCGCTACTTCAGCTCAACGAGATGATTCAATGAGGAGAACGTGTGGCTCGACGAAGACAAAGAGAACGAGTTTCGCTCCCCTGGGAGAGGCGCGGCGGGCGCTGGCGCGGCATTCTCAGCAACACGCGCTGGCAAGCCTTGTTGGGGCTGGGACTACTGATAGTGCTCACAATTGGGTTCGCTCGATATGCACAGGATCGAATCCGGCAGCGCGACACCCGGGTCGCGATTGCTCAGGTGAAGCAAGCCATCGATCGTTTTCGAGCGGACGTGGGCCGGTGCCCGAGCTCCGATACAGAGCTGCTTCACCCGCCCCTATCTCAAAAGCACTACCTCGACTCGATGCCAAAGGACGGCTGGGGGAGAGCTCTCTCGACTCGCTGCCCAGGCTACTTCGAAGAGGAAGCCGAGGTGATTTCCGCGGGCCCGAGCGGCTCGCTTTTGAAGGACGACAACATTCAATGAAGCGAACGGGAGGCTCCATGCCCAACACGAACGACGCACGCCTACGACAGCGACTAGCCCGCCACAAGCACCGAGAGGGCTTCACACTCATCGAGATCATGATCGTCATCACGATCTTCGCAATGATGGCCGGTGGCGTGGCAGTGGCTCTGCTACCGCAACTGGAAAAAGCGAAAATCAAGACCACCAAGACCGACGCCGAGGCACTTCGCTCTGCCGCGATGCTCTACGTGGCCGACAACCCGAGAGGGTGCCCAACGGTCGAAGATCTCGTCACCGAGCGGTATCTCGACGGAAGCCGTCGGACGACGGACGCGTGGGACACCCCGTACCAAGTCACCTGCGAGGACGGTGACATCCTGGTGTTCTCTGCTGGACCCGACCTCGAGTTCAGCACCGAGGATGACATCTAACAGCTCATGCTTCGACGCGTCCCATACCAAGCGAACCGCGGTTTCACCCTCATCGAGGTGATTCTGGTGATCACGATCATTGCGGTCGTCGTCACGGGGGCGACGTTCGGCCTGGGCGCCATCACGCGGACGCGACTGCGGTCGGCGGCTTTCAAAGTGACGAGCGCCGCCAGATTCGCCTACAATCGCTCTCTCACTCGGGGGACGACGACACGGCTGCGCTTCGATTTCGAGAAGGACACGATGGCCGTCGAAGAAACCGCCACACCGGTAACGCTCGCCACCGAAGAACAGCTCGAATCCGACACGGGAGAGGCGGTCGACCCATGGGATCTTGCGAGAGCCCGCCTGGAGAAGCCGCTGAGCGACGTTCGGCCCAAGTCACCGTTTCGGCCTATCAGGAACCAGAGCGGCAAGGTACTGAAACGATACACCGCTCAACCGCTTGGTAAGGACATTTCCATACACGCGCTCATCACTCCGCACGAAACGGACAAGCGGACCGATGGAGAGGGGTCGCTCTATTTCTTTCCCGGCGGTCTCACAGAGCACGCGGTCGTCCAACTGAGCGACTCGAGTGACGCGGTCTACAGCGTCGAGATCCACCCGCTTACGGGGAATGCACGGATTCACAACTTCGCCTACGAGCCGTTAGACGACCTCGACGACGAAGGGGAAGTCGAGGATTCGAGATGACCCGACGTGGCTTCACCTTGCTGGAAGTCATGATCGCGATTGCGATCCTCGGCCTTTCGCTGACGGCGATCTTTTCGAGCGAGGTCGGCGCAGCGAACGTCGCGGCTCGTGCTCGCCGGCAGAACGTTGCCGTGTCTCTAGCCCGTTGCAAGATGGGTGAGATCGAAGAGCTCATCGCCATTGAAGGCTTGCCCTACCTCGATAAGAAAGACACCGACAATTGTTGTGAGCACGCCCCGATCGAGGGCTTCAAGTGCGACTGGACTATCGACCGCATCATCCTTCCAGAGCTCGGCGCACAAGACGATGAGAACGAGGAGGGGGAGGACGCGCTGGAGCGCTCGAACCGCCGCCTCACCGAGGCTGCCGACGAGGTCAACAACGAAGGCGGCGCCACGGAACAGGTGATTGCGGGCCAGGCGGGGAACATCGCCGCCCTCGCATTGCAGATCGGGTTCCCAATCTTGAAACCGTTCCTCGAAGAGCAGGTGCGAAGAGCTACCGTGGCCATCCGTTGGAAGGAAGGACCGAAGGAGCGCGGCTTCGATGTGACCCAGTACCTCGTGTCGCCTCAGCCCGCGGTGGCAGACGACTCGGTGCAAGAGGCGCAGCAATGAAACGTGGCTTCACTCTCCTCGAGATCATCCTCGCCGTGTCGGTTCTCGCTATCGTGGCCACGATGATCTACGGCGGATTCTCTCAGACCGCTCTCAACAAAGCGCGCATCGAGGAGGACGTCGATCAGTCACGTATCGTCCACATGACGCTCGAACGCATGGTTCGAGAGCTGACGATGGCCTTCGTGTCCACCCACGTCAACCCATCACCCTCCCTCCGCGTCGTGGAAACGGCCTTCATCGGGAAGGACCACGGGAAAGATGATCGAATCGATTTCTCGTCGTTCTCGCATCGGCGGCTTTACCGAAACGCGCACGAGTCCGATCAAAACGAGATCAGCTACTTCGTCACCGATCATCCGGATAAACAGGGCGTGCAGGTCCTTGCTCGCCGCGAACAGAACCGAATCGACGATGACCCGGGGCGGGGCGGCAAGTCACAGATTCTCGTGGAGAACGTCGTAGAGTTCAATCTCGAATACTTCGATCCACTCCTCAGCGATTGGGTGCAAACCTGGGACAGTGAAGATGTCCTTGCGCAGCCCAATCGGCTGCCCACGCAGGTGCGAATCCGGCTAGTCGTCAAAGACCCGCGTCACCGCGGTAAGACACAAGCTTTCGGCACCCGAGTCACGATCCCGCTCACGTACGCCCTGAACCACGCGAACTACAACCCATGAACCGGACTACCACGAGACCGCGCCGCAAGCGTTCTGAAGAAGGCGTCGCCCTGATCTTGGCGATCACGACGGTAGCGATTCTCTCGGTGATGCTCGCAGACATGCACGAAACGACCGGCACGGCGTTTGCGGTATCGACTTCGCAGAGAGACGCTCTGCAGGCCGAATACATGGCGAAAAGCGCCCTGAACCTGACGCGGTTGCTGATCGCGAAAGAGCCCGACGTGCGGCGCTTCGTCGACCCGCTCTATCGAGCAGCGACGGGGGGGCCTGCCCCACAGCTGCCGGTCTGGAACTTCGTCAACGACCTTCTGGCGCCGTTCTGCACGCCCGAAGACCAACAAGACACATTGATGCAGCTCGGAATCGACTTCGGGAACACGGTTGGATTCGACGACCTGCCCGGTGAATGCCACGTCCTCGTCGTCAGCGAGAACGGCAAAATCAACGTCAACGACCCCCTGTTCCTCGACGGTGAGCAAGCTCGAAACAGCGTGGCAAATCAGCTCTTTTCGCTGACGGGGGGACGAGTCCCGAACAGCGCCTACGACGCGTTGTTCACAAAAGAAGACGAGACGGGCACGCTGACGACGCGTATGGACCTCATCACCGCCGTCATCGACTGGTGGGACCCCGACATTCAGCGCACGGATTTTGATCCTGGCGCAGGCATAACGCGGACCGGTGGCACCGGCATAGAAGACGATTCGATCTATCAGCTGCGCGACGATCCGTACCGCAACAAGAATGCCCCGTTCGACTCTATCCAGGAGCTCCGTTTGGTGCGTGGCTTCAGCGATGATTTCTGGGCCACTTTCGTCGAGCCAATCCCGAACGACCCAGCGTCTCGGATCATGACGATCTACGCCTCGGGTCTCGTGAACATCAACGAGGCTAGTCCTCAAGTTTTGCTTGGCAGAATCTGTTCGTACGCGCCGGAGGTCAGCCTCTGCGTGGATCCTCTCGAAAGCCTCAAGTTCACGCAGATCCTCACCACGATTCGCCAGCTCGTTCCGATCCCCCTGTTCGGCCGTCCCATCGACCTGATCGAGTTCGTCGAAGGTAAGGGAACCGCAAAGGGCTTGTACCCAATGCTCACCAGCTTCTTGGGGGAGGATAGTGAGCTCCTCTTCGTGCCCATCGCGATCCCAGAAGAGCAGCGCACGCCTCTCGCTCGCTCGTTTGCAACGTCGGCTCGCATTTTCACCATCCAAGCGGCCGGGCTGGTGGGCCATTCTCAGGTTCGAATCGAGTCTGTGGTCAACTTTCACGCGCGGTGGGTACCACCTCCGCCTAACACCGGACGAATGCCAGGTTTGGGCGTCTTCCACTACTATCGGGTGAATTGAGATGTCTTTGGTTCTGGGACTAGAGGTCACACCCCGAGCGGTTCGCGGCGCGTTCCTGAGGACGACGCTGCGCGGCTCCGAAATGGAGCAGTACGCCGAGGCGCCGCTGCCCTACTCTGCCGAGTCGGAATCAGAGGCAGCCTTGCTCGAGGCCGCAATCGCAGAGGTTCTCAAACAAGGGGCACGGCCGCCAGATCGCATCGTCGCCTCTCTCAGCGGCGAAGCCGCTTCGCTCAGGTTGATCGACCTACCAGCCGGCGTCGAAAAGAAAATCGCCGAAGTCTTGCCAGGTGAGCTCGGGACCGTGCTTCCGTTCGAGATCGAGGATGCGATCGTGGACTATCAGGTGGTTGGTCGCGACGAATCGACCATCCAGCTGATGGCTGTTGCTGCTCCCCGTCAAAACGTGGCGGACCGCCTCCATCAGCTTCAATCGGCGGGAGTCGACCCACGGGAGCTTGCGGTTGGGGCCGTTGCGTTCGACGGTCTGGGAGCGCTCCTTCCGGAGTCGCTGGGAGACAAGACGGTGCTCGTCATCGACGTGGGCCCGGCGAGCTCGGACTTCGCGGTACTGACCAATGGCCGCTGCACGTTCGCGAGAACGGTCTCTGGCGGTATGGATTTGGTCGAGTCTGGAAGGCGTGCCCAGCTTGGCACCGCTCTCCAAGGCACATTCGCGAGCTACAGGGCGCAGCGGCCCGAAACGCCTTCCCTCATCTTGCTCTCGGGGGAAACCGCCCCGATGGAGAGCGCGCGACAATGGCTGACCGAGCAGCTCGGCGTGGAATGCGGTGTGGCCGCGCTCCCCGCTGCACCCGGCGTCGACGCGGAAATGCGGCCGAAGTTCACGAAAGCCGCGGCCCTTGCGGCGCGAGCAATCTCACGCGGCAAACAGCTCGACCTCCGGCAAGGTGAGTTTGCGTCGAAGGCGGCCGCTGGCGAGCTCCGGAAACACGCGCGCCTCATCGCGGTGTGTTTCGCGGCGATCATTCTTTCCTTCGCCGTTTCCGTGATGGCCCGGTACCGGGTAGCCCGAGCAGAACACGAACGACTCACCGCAACGCTGGCAGAAGTCAGCAATGACCTTCTTGGGGAGGAGGCGCATGGCTCTCTGCATGCGCGCGAGCTGCTCACCGCGGGGCCTCGCATCGACGACCCCCTCCCCCGCTTCGATGCCTACGACGTCCTCGAGGCGATTTCGGAGAGCATCCCTGCCGACATCCAGCACGACACTCGCCGCCTTTTGATCGAAATCGACGACGACGGCGACACTGGCCGCATGGAAATTCAAGGGACTGTTAGTTCCATCGCCGAGCGGGACAGGCTGGTCGAGGAACTACAGACGCATGCCTGCTTCGCGGACGTCGAAAAGGGGTCGATCTCGACCGCCGTCGAGGACCGGAAGGACTACAAATTGGTCGTCAAAGTCGAGTGCAACGAGAGGCATTCGCGCGGCGGGAAGGAGAAGTAACGTGGCCCTCCGAGACGCAGTGGACAACGTGCGCAACTGGGCTGACGCCTTGAGCAATCGCGAGCGTCGGCTCCTGAGTTCCATGTCGATCGTGTTCGTCGCGATTGTGATCGTACTGCCGATGTACGTCAGTATTTCGAGCATCTCGGACATCGAGACGGAGAACATGCGGATCGCCCAAGTCTTGCAGGACATCCACCGCTCGGAACCACGCCTGCAACAACAGAAGGCCGACCGTCGCGCCGTGGAGCGCCTGTACAACCGCAAAGCACCGGCCTTAGGGGGCTTCCTCGAAGAACGCGCTCAGCGGTATGGAGTGGCCGGCCTC
Organism: uncultured Sandaracinaceae bacterium; assembly: GCA_964534585.1. Taxonomy (GTDB): domain Bacteria; phylum Myxococcota_A; class Polyangia; order Polyangiales; family Houyiibacteriaceae; genus SG8-38. Next base: position 8,157 of record CAZHPJ010000068.1, read on the forward strand.
GCAATCAGCGACCAACCAAAGCTCGACATCGGTGCTTACAGCCGCCGGTCGGTGCGCGTCTCGTTGCCTGTCGTCGAGTTGCGAGCGCTGATTGAGATGCTCGCTGAGATCGAGAACAGCTCGTATCCGATCTCGATCGAGCGCATTCAGATGACCGGCGGACGCAGGCGCACCGGCTACACAGTGAAGTTGGTGGTAAACGCGTACGACCGCGAAGCTCCTCTAGCAGCAGAGCAGGAGTAGGCGGTGCGACGAATTCCGATCAGGCGGATCTTGACGTGGACGGGATACCCTCTGTTCTTCTTGCTGTGTTTTGTGTTCTTCGCCTACAAGACGTTTCCCTACGATCGACTCGCGGATCGTCTGGTCCAAGAAGCGAGGGTACGGGGATACGTGCTCGAGATCCTCGACCTCACGCACTCCGGGCTAACGGGACTCACCTTCGAGAACCTGCGTTTGGTCTTACCGGCACAGGAAGATAGCTCGCCTCCCGTGGACGTGGTCGTGGACGAGCTCACGGTGGGCATTTCATTGTTCTCGTTGATGTCCGATACGAAGTCCTACAACTTCGACGTAGAGCTCGCCGGAGGCGAAGTGTGGGGCGACATCGTAGTCGGGGAAGGCCATCTGGAGGTCGATGCCGAGATCGAGGACGTCAACCTCGAGGCCCTCCCGGCCCTCCGCAAATTCACCAAGGCTCCTCTAGCCGGGACGCTCGACGGTGAGATCGTGTTCGTGATGCCGAGCAAGATCGCGGAGTCGACGGGCAACGTCGAGATCACGATCGGAGGGCTAAATATCGGCGACGACGAGTCGAAGATCGAGATCCCAGGATGGGGTGGACTAACGCTCGACCGAGCCGACGCCGGCGACCTGGAGCTGCTCGCCACCATCGAAGCAGGTATGGTGAACATCGAACGCGCGACGGCCCATGGCAAAGATCTGGAGCTCGACGTCCTCGGCAGGGTGCGGCTCCGGCGTCCGCTCACGCGTTCCGAGCTCAACGTGATGCTCCGAGTGAAGATCCAGGACGCCTACAAAGAGCGGAGCGCCAAAGTCGCAACGATGCTGGAGCTCGCTTCGGCGGGGCTCAAAGCTGCCCTCACCCCTGACGGTGCGATTCAGTATCTGGTCAGCGGCTCGATCGGAGGCCGCTTGAGGCCCAGAGGGGCAGGTAGATTGCCCTTCGAAGCACCGAAGTAAAGGCCGCCACTGGACGCCCTGGGGGGCTGTGCTTTAGAGATGGCTCTCACGAGTCGAATTGATGATCGGAAACGACCCAGACCTACCTGACGAAATCGACGAACCGCAGGACGTCGAGGTCATGGATGAGGAGCCTAGCCAGGGCGAAGACGACGCTTTGGTGCTCTCCTCGTCGTCCCTCACGCGCCGTGACCCGCTGGGCGTCTACATGAGAGACGTGCAACGGTATCCGCTGCTGTCGAAGGAAGAAGAACACGAGCTGGCCGTACGGTTCCTCGAAGAAGACGACCTCGAAGCGGCGAAGCGCCTCGTCACCTCGAACCTACGTTTGGTCGTGAAGATCGCCTACGACTATCGCCAAGCGTACAAGAACAT
>CAZHPJ010000069.1:0-9646 GCA_964534585.1 uncultured Sandaracinaceae bacterium
GTGTGTAGAAAACAAGTGGTTCGATGCCGCCGATGCAGCCTGCCGAGCCGATGCAGGTGGGCCACGTGGTCCCCGACTCGCCGGCGGCACGAGCCGGCCTGCGAGAAGGCGACGTCATCGCGATGGCGAACGGTCGAGAGATCAAGGACGTTGCCGAGCTGATCGAGGCGACTGCGCCGCGCGCAGGGGAGCCAACCGTCTACGTCATCGAGCGTGAAGGTCAGGCACTTCCGCCGATCACGATCACGCCCGCGGACCACGACGGCCGCGGCCAAATCGGCGTCGGCGCCAAATTGATTCGACTCTACGAAAACCTGGGCGCCTGGGACTCAGCCGAGCTGTCGATCGTGCTGCCGTATCAGATGACGATGGCACAACTAAACGGCCTCGCCGAGATGGTGAGACGGCGCAGCACGGAAGGCATTGGCGGCCCCGTCATGATGGGCAAGATGGTCGCCCAGGCGGCGCAGGCCGGCCTGCCCGCGTTCCTTTGGATTTTGATGTTCATCTCCGTAGCTCTGGGCATGTTCAACCTCCTGCCAATGCCAGCACTCGACGGAGGCCGGCTGATCTTCCTCGGCTACGAGGCCATCACGCGTCGTCGCGCGAACGAGCGGTTTGAGATGGCGGTTCACGCACTTGGAATCGTGTTCCTGCTTGGAGTCATGATCCTCGTCACGTATCGAGACATCTTCGGCTAGGCGCTTGCCGCCACCCGCGGACCGAGTAGCTTCCCGCGATGCATCCCGATGTGATCGTAGTCGGTGGCGGGTTGATGGGTTGCAGTGTCGCCTATCGGCTTGCCAAAGATGGAGCCAGCGTCTTGGTTCTCGAGCGGAGCATCCCCGGAGCGGAAGCATCTTCGGCGGCGGCAGGAATTCTCGGCCCCACCGTCGAATCATTCGACGACGCGTTGGCGCTTCAGCTCGGGCGCCGAAGCCGAGAGCTGCATGCCGAGCTCGCGGATGAGCTCGATGAGCTCTTTGGTATCGACGTGGGGTTCCGGCGTTGTGGCGTCCTCAAGATCGCCTTCACCGAAGAGGAGCTCGCGGCGCTCGATGCGCAAGCTTCGAGTCTCGATGTCCATGGCGTTCGCTGCAATCGCTGGAGTCCCGAAGACCTCAGACATGAGGAGCCGGCCGCCAATCCCGAAGCCCTAGGGGCTTTGAACATTTCGGAGGACGCACAGGTCGAGCCGAAGAAGCTGCTTTCCGCAGTGGCCTTAGGCGCCGAGAGCGACGGCGTGACGTTCCGCAGCGGTTCCACCGTGCGTGCGGTGAGTGTCGAAGCGGGGCGCGCGCGTGGCGTGCAACTCGGTGACGAGCTGATCGAAGCTGAGCGGGTGGTCGTGGCGGCGGGCAGCTGGACAACACTGATTCCCGGGCTGCCCTTCGATTCTGAGACAATTTATCCGGTGCGCGGTCAAATGATCGCGACGCACACCCGTCCGCCGATCTTCCGGCGAATCGTCTTTGGTGCCGGAGGCTACGTAGTGACCCGCCCGGACGGCCGCGTCCTTTGCGGCTCGACCATGGAACGCGTTGGGTTCGAACGGGGAATCACGTTCGGAGGCATGGCCGATGTCATCGACAAAGCCACCCGGATCGCTCCCGGACTGCGGTCGGCTGCGATCGAAGACCAATGGTCCAGCTTTCGCCCGGGCACACCCGACGGACTCCCCCTGGTGGGCGAAACTCGAATAGAGGGCTTGCTTCTGGCAAGCGGACACTATCGGAACGGTATCCTGCTCGCCCCGCTGACCGCCGAGCTCATCGCCGATGCGATGGCTGGCAGGCCTCCATCGAGAGAGGCCCAAGCGCTTTCCCCGCACAGGTTCGAGGCGTCGGCCCGATGACCACTGTAACCGAGCAAGAGCTCACGGCGAACGGCCTTCGGCACCACGTCATCCGTTGGGGCGACGGTCCGGTAAGTGTCGTGTGTTGCCACGGCTTCCTCGACATTGGGTGGAGCTTCGATACCGTCGCTCGCGACCTAGTCGCGGCGGGGCACGGCGTCGCATCGTTTGATTGGCGAGGCCACGGCCAAACGGAATGGGTCGGCGCCGGCGGCTACTATCACTTCCCCGACTACGTTCTCGATCTCGAAGAGCTGCTACCGCAACTCAGCGACCAGCCTGTCCATCTCGTTGGACACTCGATGGGCGGCTCGGTCTGTGTAATGTACGCGTCCGCCCGCCCGGACAAGCTACGCTCGTTGGCGCTGATCGAGGGTATCGGGCCTCCGGAAGTGGCACCGCGCGACCCCGCTGCGCATTTGCGTGCGTGGCTCGACGGGGTCGCCAAGGTCCGGGCCAAGACCCCGCGGCCGATGAACGGCGAACGAGACGCCTTGAGGCGAATGCGCGTTCAGAACCCGGATCTGACCGAAGAGCTCGGGTTGTTTCTCGCGAGCAAGAGCACGAAGCCCGTGGACGGCGGGATCCAATGGACCTTCGATCCGCTGCACAAGACTTCGTCGCCCCGTCCTTTCCAAGCCGATTTGTTCGGCGATCTCCTCGGGGCGATCTCCTCCCCTACCCTCGTCGTCGCCGGGGAGCGTGGTTTCCGCCTGCAGGACGAGCAGGACCGGATGGCCAGAATCGAACGCCATCGCTTCATCGAGATCCCGGACGTCGGACACATGATTCACTGGTTCAAGCCGCACGTCCTCGCCTCGAGGCTAACCGAATTCTTTGCCGAGTATGGCCCTTGACCGGGTTAGAAGCTCGTGAAACGCTGCCCGTCCATGCGACGGACTTTGTTGGTTTCTTTCGTTCTAGCTGGCGTGTTTGCCATGCATGCGCTCGCCGAAGAAACGCCTCCGAGTGCCGACGCGGCCCGTCGCGCAAAGGTCTTCGCGACCGTCGGCGATGAGACGATCACGGTCGGAGAGCTAGAGGACATGATCAACGCGCGCTCTCCGTACGCGCGCAAGCGATTTTCGGAACCTGAAGTGCTCAAGGAGTTCGCCGACGGCCAGGTGCGGAACGCGCTGTTCTACCAGGGCGCCGAGAAGCTCGGATACGCGCAAGACGCGGATGTCGTGAAGTTCCTGGATCAGACGCTGGTTCAGATGTTCGTGCGCAAGGCATTCGAAGAGGCCGTGACCCCCGACGACGTCCCCGAGACAGATGTCGCGAAGTACTACAAAGAGAACCCCGAGAAATTCCATCGCCCCGAGATGCGCCGCGCAAGACACATCCTCGTCGCCAGCAAGGAAGAGGCCGAGGAAATCCTCACGCAGCTCGAGTCCGATAAGAGCACTACGTTCCGCGCGTTGGCCAAGCAGAGAAGCCTCGACACCGAAACCAAGCTCCGTGGAGGGGACCTCCTGTACTTCACCGAAGACGGAAGGCTCGTGGGCAAGCAGAACGCCGAGGCGATCAACCCCACGCTGGCGGCGACCGCGTTCACGCTGAAGAAGACCGGTGAGCTGAGCAAACCTCTGGACCTCGCTGACGAAAAGTGGAGCGTGCTCGAGCTCACCGGCATTCGCCCCGAGAGAGTCCAGACGCTGGAGCAGGCGAGCGGCGGAATCCGTCGCACGCTTTGGCGCGAGGAGCGCGAAGCCGCGCTCGCGAAGTTGATGGCCGAGCTGCGCGCCGAGCTGAAGCCGGAGATCTTCCCCGATCGAATGAACGCGATCGTCCTGCTGCCTCCGATCGAGCCGATCGAGCCCCCGAACCAGTAGAAAACACGTTCGGCTCTGGGAGCTTGCCAAATCGCTGGGCTCCGGTTACTAAATGAACGTTCATTCATTTTCGGAGCGGGAGAGCTATGTCATCTACATTCCAGCCCTTTAAGGAAGAGCACCAGATCTTCCGCCAGCAAGTGCGAACCTTCGTCGAGAACGAGCTCGCGCCCCATGTCGACCAGTGGGAGGAGGAGAAGATCTTCCCGAACTCGGTCTTCAAGCGAGCCGGCGATCTTGGAATCCTCGGCGCACACTACCCCGAAGACGTTGGCGGTGGTGGCGGCGACTTTTGGATGAGCGTGGTCAAGTCCGAGGAGCTGGCCGGCTGTGGCTCGGCCGGTGTGACGATGGGGCTCTTGGTCCAGTCCGACATGGCGACGCCCGTGATCAACGACCTCGGCTCGCGCGAGGTGAAAGACGAGTTCTTGGCGCCGGCTATTCGCGGCGACAAAGTCGCGGCGCTAGGCGTCACCGAGCCTGGCGCTGGCTCGGATGTGGCTGGACTTCGAACCACCGCGCGGGCGGTCGGCGACGAGTACGTCATCAATGGTTCGAAGACGTTCATCACCAACGGCACCCGTGCGGACTTCATCACGCTCATGGTCAAGACCGACCCCGACGCGGGTCACAACGGCATCTCGATCATCGTCTGCCCGACGGACGTAAAAGGCTACAGCATTTCGAAGAAGCTCGAGAAAGCTGGCAACTGGGCGAGCGACACCGCCGAGCTGTTCTTCGAAGATGTTCGCGTTCCCAAGCGCTATCTCCTCGGGCAGGAGGGAATGGGCTTCGTGTATCTCATGCAGAACTTCCAGTCTGAACGTTTGGTCGGCTGTGTGAGCGCGCTCGCAGGCTCGAAGATGGCGCTCGATCGTTCAGTGCAGTTCGGCCGCGAGCGCGTTGCGTTCGGAAAGCCATTGATCAAGCGCGAATACTGGCAGCAGAAATTCGTCGATCTGTACACGAAGTACGAGGCCGCCAAGGCGCTCACATACAACGCCTGCGCCGCTTACAACGACGAAAAATTCGTGAAGGAGGGCATGCTCTCGATGGAGACGACCCGAATCGTGTCGATGGCCAAGGCCTACGTGGGCGACGTGAACGCGGAAATCATGGATCAATGCCTGCAGTTTCACGGCGGCATGGGCTATCTCGAGGACCTCTGGGTCGCCCGCGCCTGGCGAGACGCCCGCCTCCTCCGCATCGGCGGCGGAGCCACCGAGGTGATGCGGTACGCGGTGGCAAAGATCATGGGATTCTGAGAGCGAACCTCGAAGCCTCCTGGACAGCACGACCCGTCGACTTTACGAGGCGCCCACGCCGATGGACGTGTTAGTTGACGGGGAACCGCCCGGCACCCAGGTTTCCCCCATGAAGTGGCTTCTAGTGTTGTCCCTTTGCGTCGTCGGCTGCTCCAATGAGACCGCACCGCCCACGGTCGGCGGCAACGGCAATCGCACCCCTCCCGGCCAAGGCATCGGCGGCGGTAGTGGCGGAACGGGTGGCGCGGATGGCGGCACTGACGCTGGGGCTGATGGGGGAGAGCCTCGGGGCGCGTGCGACAACGGGTCAGATCTCGATGCACTCGAAGGCACCGGCGATAGGCCACGTGATATCGCTCGTGACTGCGGTCTCATCGAGTGCGCGAACTGGGTGGGGAACGGCCCCGGATACGAATCCTGCGTAAGCACGTGCGTCGCAGACGCTGTCGCCGGCCTCTCGCCAGAATGTACCGCGTGCTACGGAGGCTTAGAGCGATGCAGCCTTGATTCCTTCTGCAGATCCCAATGCCAGAACAACACCTGCAGCACCACGTGCCTCGGCTGCATGAACGGGGCGGGCTGCCTCTTGGATCTCGAGGAGTGCCGAGGCCTGCCCGGGGACGGATGCCCGGACCCACCCCCGTAGGGCGCTGGCACTGTCGCTGGCACTGAAGCGGAGATCTCTGGCCTGGGGGCGCGAGTCTCGGGCCGCGAGTCCTGAGGCCCGAGGCCCGGAACCCAAGGCCCGAGGCCCGGGATCTACGTGGCACCGACCCTGTCGCTGGCACTGACACTGTCGCTGACACTGACGCTGCCACTGTCACTGCCACTGCCTACGGCTCCGGGATCGCCTCTTGCACGCCCTCCCAGGTATCCGTCGTCCCAATCACGTCGACCATCATCACGGCTTCCGCGGCGGAGATGTTGTCTTGCTTGGGCGTGCTGATGTCGAGCCAGCCTGCGGTGCGCCGGGCGATCGCCAGGCGCGTGGCCAACTCGACGCGGGCACGGGCCAAGCTGCCAAAACGCGTCCAGCGCATCGACCAGATCTCGTCAGCGAGCCAATCGCCAAACACCTCGTTGGGGGAAACCGGATCGACGATGCGCTCCGCTGCTCGCTCGAAAGCATCCGCCCAAGGGCGCCCGTCCTCGGTGCGCTCGCGCCTGTCTACCAAGAAACCGATCGCATCCGCGAAGCGACGCGCCGCAACGGCCGCACGCGACGGCCCCCGGAACTCGAGCAACGCCTCGACGACTTTGGACCAGCTCGTGCCGTTCAGCTGCGGAAACGGCTGCGCCTCGAGCACCCCCATCAGGTGCTTACCTTCGATCAGCGCCCCGATGAGTCCTGCCTCACGCCTTGCGTACTCGGCAAAGGAGAGCGACTCGGCCGAGGACCAAGCGACCTCATCGAAGACCGCGTGTTCAGGCTCCAGGCCGCCATTCGAATCCAACAAGCAAGGCCGCGCATCTTCGACGGTGACCGGAGGCAGCGGTCCCAGCGTGCGGCACGTACACCGATGCTGGGTGGAGATCCGCCCGCCCATGGGCGTCGCCGTCAGCGCGTAGGGGAACTGAATGCACGGGGTCGGTTTCATCTCGGGTCCGAGCTGAGAATGAATCGAGCATCCTTGCTCGCTCCAAAACACACAGCGGCCGGTGTCGCTTCGCATCATCAGGACCGCGGCGTCCTCACCTTCGTGGCGGTCGACGGCGTCCTCCGAAATCACTGTCAGCATCTCACAGTCTTCTTCGTTGAGCGCACCCACCGCGTGGATGTCGCTGCAGCAAAGCCCATCTCCAACGCAACCAAATCGCGCCCGAGGACGCACCAGCAACGGCTCCCGTCTTGCAGGAACGGTCACCGGCTCTCCAGTCGCGGCGCGGAGGACAGATAGAGAAGCTCCGTTCCGGGCATCACCAACTCATCACCTTCTGGATTGACCTGCTCCTTGCCCGTCTTCGGGTCTCGAACTCCAATCACCAAGCAACCGGTGGACGCGCGGATCTGTTGGCTCAATTCGTCGAACCGCGCCGGTGCATCGATCCCCTCTGGAAGCTGCCCGACGTAGAGATTCTGGTGCCCTCCAAAAACCAGGCGACTCGTGGCGTCGGCAACACCCGGGTAGACGACCGTATGCGCCAAGAGCGAGTACCCTACGCGGCGAGTCTCGATGACCTCGTCGCTTCCCGCGGCGCGGGCGTGCTGTACGTTCTCGGAGTCCAAGACTTCGGCGATGATGCGCACGGGCTTCTTTCGGCTCTGGGCCGCCGGACTCTTGGTCAGCGCCGAACGAATGGTAAATACCGTGAGGATCGTCGTAGCGTCGGCTTGCTGTGGTTTCACGCGCCGCGAGCCAGTCACGATCACGGTTGACGCATGGGTGATGCGCGCTTTGTCGAGCTCGCTTTCTTTCGTTGGATCGCCTTGCACCCACATGAACTCCGGAGCTAACGCCCGCGGACGCTCGTACGGGCCGAACAGGACGACCCGTTGCTCATCGAGGTTGATCTCCGAGCTGAGTACATCGAGCAACATGCCACTGCCCATCTCGTAACCGCAGACGACGATGTGATTGACGTAACCGCTCATTCGAAATTGCTCCTCTCGGATGCTCAGAACCGCGTGTAACAGGCTATGCCCTACGATGCCTGCGAAAAGGGCCAAGGTGAACAGGCCTCCGACCATCATCACGCCTCCGATGAAGCGACCTAAAGTGGTCACAGGCGTGATGTCACCGAAGCCGACGGTGGTGATGGTCACCAGGGCCCACCAAAGCCCGTCTCCGACGCTGTTGATCTCGGGGTTTGCGTAGCGCTCCACCAGGTAGAGACTGATTCCGCCTAGAATCGTCTCCGCGCCGAGCACGGCGAACGCAAAGGTGAACAGCAAGCGGTCTTCCTCGAACGCGCGCAGCAGCCCCTCGAAGGGGTTGGCGTATCGAAATAGGCGCTGGGTCCGTATCAATCGCAAGAGACGCAGCACTCGCAAGCCTCGAAGGGCCGGCACCAACGCGAGGACGGTGAAGATGTCGATCAACATCATCGGGGTGAGAGCAAATCGAAGCCGAGCAAAGATCTCGGTGCGAAGTCTGCCCAGGGGGGGCTTCTTGAACACTTCGAGCTCGGGAGGGCGATAGGTGAGGAACCGGGTGCTCACTTCGATGGCAAAAAGCCAGAGAAGCGTCCGGTCGATCTTCTGAAGGATCTGATCCTCTCGTGAGCCTTCGAGGAAGAAGGGCTCGGCGACCAGTACCGCGATCGACAAGAAGATCAGCGCCCACACGACCGATTCGACGACGCGATACGGCTGAGTGCGCGGGTCGTGGAACGCACCATGCAAGAAGTCGCGCGCGGACATGCGCCGCGAGCATCGATTGACGGCGACCTCGTGTCAACCGCCCCGAAGGGGGCCAGTCGGCTTACTGGGCCGCGACTGGCGTCTCTTCGACCTCGTCGAGCTCGATCGCGTCCGCAAGGATCTCGGCGATGTCACGCTGGCCGATCTCTTCGTCCTTGTCCTGGTCCTTGAGACCGTCGGTGAGCATAGTCATGCAGAAGGGACAAGCGCTCGCGATGGTCGTGGCACCGGTGTCGAGGAGTTGCAGCGTTCGCTTGTTGTTGACGCGCTCATCGCCCTGCTCTTCCATGAACATCTGGGCGCCGCCAGCGCCGCAGCAGAGGCCCTTTTTGCGGTTCCAATACGGCACCTCGATCAGCTCGAGGCCCTCGATTGACTCGAGGATCTGGCGCGGGGAGTCGTAGACCTGATTGTAACGGCCGAGGTAGCAGCTGTCGTGATAGACGACCTTGCCCCTCACGGCCTTCGACGGAATGAGCTTGCCAGCCACGAGCAAGCCATTGAGGAAGTCGGTGTGATGCACGACGTCGAAGGTGCCACCGAAATCCCCGTACTCGTTGCTGAGGGTGTTGAAACAGTGCGGACACGCAGTAATGATGGTCTTCTTCGAGGCTTCATAGCCGTTGAGCGTTTCGATGTTCTGCTCGGCGAGCATCTGGAAGAGGTATTCGTTTCCAGCGCGGCGCGCCGGATCGCCGGTGCACGTCTCCTCGGTACCGAGAATCGCGAAGTCGACGCGTGCCTTCTTCAAAAGCTTGGACACGGCGCGTGCGACCTTCTTGGCACGGTCGTCGTAGCTGGCTGCGCAGCCGACCCAATACAAGACTTCAGCGTCGGGTTTGTCGCGCAGCAACGGGATGTCGAGCCTGTCGGCCCAGTCGCCCCGGTCCATCGCTGCGATGTTCCACGGGTTGCCGTTGGTCTCGATGCCGTTGAACGCCCCTTGAAGCTCCGCGGGGAACTCGTTCTTCATCATGACTTCCTCGCGACGCATGCCGACGATCTTGTCGACATAGGAAATCATCACGGGACACTGCTCCTCACACGCGCGGCACGAGGTACAGCCCCAAATCACGTCCGGATGAATGATGTTCGGCACGAGATCGACCACGGTCTCGCCTACGAAGTAGCCGCCCTCGGGCGCGGCCGGGAACGTGTGAATCGGCTCGTCACCGTCACTTGGCTTGGGAGGCGCCGCCGGCGTATCGCTCGGCTCTTCGACCAAAGTGTCCTTGCCGAACATGGCCTTCTCCGTGGCGTACAGATGGTCCCGGATCGCCAGCGTGAGGTGCTTTGGCGTGAGCTTCTTGTCGGTGATGTGAGCCGGGCC
>CAZHPJ010000070.1:0-9485 GCA_964534585.1 uncultured Sandaracinaceae bacterium
GCTGTGAATTGTGAAAGAAGCAAGGTAACTAGTTGGAAGAACTAAGTTTTAATAGATTTCCAAAGGGTGGACTGATCCTGGGTCGAGTGGGGATAGCCTGATCCTCCCGTAATCCCCACCGGTAATCCCCAGGGTGATCTCAGCCTGAGCACAGGCGCTGGTATACACCAAAAGCGTGCGGAAGGCCCGGCTGGCCGAGACCTCCCACACAGCCCCCTCGAGGCAAAGAATTGCGGCTGCATCAAATATTGAGCTTGCGCTCGATGGCATCCACGGCACCGACGACACGCTCATCTTGGTCCTCGATCAAACCGCCGATTTTCCGGACAGCGCTGATGACCGTCGTGTGGTCTTTGCCTCCAAAGCGCTCGCCAAGCTCGGGATAGCTCGTCCCGAGGCGCTGCCTGCAAATGTACATCGCGATCATGCGTGGAAAGCTCACTGCGCGGTGACGCCGCCTCGACTTGAGGTCGGCCAAACGGATGCCAAAGTAACCACACGCCATTCGCTGAATGTCTTCGACTGTCATTGCAGTGTCCTGATTTGGGACGGTGGCCCGCATCGTCTCCTTGGCTAGCTCGAGGTCCATGGGGAGCCCTAGTAGCTCGGCCTTCACGGCGATTCGCAGCAGGGTGCCTTCGAGCTCTCGGACGTTGCTGCGCACCGTTTGCGCCAGGAAGAGGGCGACCTCGCCCTCGAGCTCGATGCCCTCGCACTCGGCCTTCTGTTGCAAGATGGCGATGCGGGTATCGAGCTCCGGTGCTTGGACGTCGGCTACCATGCCAGATTGGAAACGGCTGACCAGACGTTCCTGCATTTCCGAGATCTGGTGCGGATAAACATCGGAAGTCACGACGATCTGCTTGTCGGAGTGATACAGGGCGTTGAACGTGTGGAAGAACTCTTCCTGAGTTTGCTCCCGGCCGGCAAGGAACTGGATGTCGTCCATCAACAGAACGTCGCACTTCATCCGATACCGTTCCCGGAATGTATTGATCTGATGGTTCTGCAAGGACCAGATAAACTCGTTGGTGAATCTTTCCGCCGAGAGGTAGAGAATCCGTGACCGGGGGTTTCGCTGCATGATCGCGTGGCCGATCGCATTGACCAAGTGGGTCTTGCCGAGCCCCACGCCGCCATAAATGAAGAGCGGGTTGTACCGACTGCCCGGATCGGAGCCGCAAGCCACGCTTGCCGCGTGCGCGAGCTGATTGGCGGGGCCGACGACGAAGTTCTTGAACCGGTACTTTGGGTTGAGATCGGCGATTTCGGGAGCCTGGGGCCTCGCACGAGGCGCGCGGGGTGCCGGTGGCGGGGCCGATTCACGCACGGCTTGAGCCTTTTCACGCAGTGTCTCGTCGAGCTCCCAGCGCACCTTCTTCGGTATGGGTCTTTCGCCGGCCTCGGCCTGCAAGGTATCGAGGATCATGTCCAGGTAGTGCGCCGCGATCCACTCGGCGAAGAACTGATTCGGGATGCGCAGGACGATCGAATCGTTCTCGATGCCCCCAAACTGCACGGGCTGTAGCCACGTCTCGAAGTTCTCGGTCGAGAGGTGCCCCTTCAGACTCCCCAACGCTTGTTTCCACAATTGTTCCATCGTGTCTTTGCCCCCCAAAAAGGCGCACTTCAGCGTCCACGTCCCCAAGCTATCCACACCGAGCAAGGAACGAGCAATCGTATTTCATTCACCAACATCCGCCGACCGTGGCGACCGCCGACTGGTGTCCTTCGTGTGAAGGGCGCCGAAACTAGCAGCGAGTTTCGGAGGCGTCTACGGAGATCGACAAACTAATTTCTAACCGCTCGTGATCGCGAAAGATTCACATGCAGTTTTTTTGACAGAGATGCGCACTGCTTTACGGGTTGTTGCTCCTCTGTTGACAAGCCGTTGCAATCATTCCGAATTACGTCTTGTTATCGTTTGCGCAACATTCGACCCACTCTCGCCCCCAATTCTTCCACAGTTGCCGCAGGTTCTCGGGTGCCATGACCGCACGGGAACACCGCAACTCGGATATCGAATCCACAACTTGTCCACCGAGCCGGTGTAGTCGTTTGTCGACCCCGTCGGGAAGAATACATCGCGTCCTGGCGTTCCTATCCTCATTGCTTCCGGGGCCGACAATTTGGAAGGGTGATCCATCGCTGTTAGCTTCCGCGGGAGTGCTACCCATGGGGGGAAAACGAGCTTTATGGACGACGGCGATCGTCGGTCTGTTGACGGCGTTGTGTCCGGTGCAGACCGCGTTGGGGCAGGTCGAAGTGCCGTCTGGCGTTGGCGCTATCGCTGACCCGACGTCCGTTCCCACCGAGGACACGCTCGACACGACCTACGGTTTGGCGATGGGCTCAGGCGCACGAGCGGGCGCGGTCGGCGTCTCCGCACTTGCGTACAACGCTTCCAACATGGCCGCCGTATCGACGTACGACGTCGACACCTTCTCTCAGCTCATTCCCGGACCCAAGAGCGAGGGAGGGACGTACTGGACCATCGGCAGCTCGATAAGCGATTCGACAACCAGCAAGAAGATCGCCATGGGGACGAGCTTCCGCGGCGTGTTCAGCGGGGCGGGCCGACGCTACAGCGGCTGGGATTGGCGCTCCGGCATCGGGATTCAAGCTATCCCGCAGCTCGGTCTTGGACTCGGCGTCCGTTGGGCAAAGCTGAAAGCAGACCGCCGGGACGGGCAGCGACTCGGCCCGTCGTTTGAAGGGATTACCCTCGACGCATCATTGACGGTCACGCCGATTCCCTGGCTCCGCATTTCGGGCCTCGGGTACAACCTCATCAAGACTCACTCCCCACTCGCGCCACAGATGGCCGGAGGCAGCGTGAGCCTTGCGCCCGTCGAGAGCTTCAGCATTGGCGGCGACATGCTTTTCGATTTCACGACCTTCGGGAAGACAAAGCTGATCGCGGGCGGCGGCGTGAGCTACACCGCCGCTGAGATGGTCCCGCTCCGCTTCGGGTACCGGCGCGACAGCGGCCGAAATCTCAACCAAATTACGGCCGGTGCGGGCTTCAACAAGGGTAAGGTTGGCGTCGAAGTGGCGCTCCGGCAAGACATTGGCGGTCGCAAGGAGACCTACCTGATCTTCATGTTCCGCATCGTCGTGCAATAGCGGCTATTTTTTCTGCTTCTCGTTCTGCTTTTTGCCCCGCGTGAGGCCGAAGTGAACGAGACCGGGCATGTGGCGACCGGCAAACGCGCCGATCTTACCGTGCCCCGTAAAGACGTATTCGCGCTTCCGCTTGGCGATCGCGTCCACCATCGCGCGTGCGGCCCGGTCGGCTGGCCACATCAGGTTCTTCGGGCGTCCGTCTTTGCGGGACGCGTCGAACCGGCCCTGGTTGTCGACTTGGGCGATCTCGCTCTCGATGTAGCCGGGGTGAATCGTCGTGCAGGTCACGCCGCTTCCGTGGAGCTCGACGGCAAGTGCCTGCCCAATCGCACGGACAGCGTACTTCGATGCAGAGTACGCACCGATACCAGGCGTCGACAACATCGACGAGATGCTGCCGACGAGCGCCAGGCGCCCTTTGCGTTCGCGTATGTGAGGGATAGCGTAGCGCGCGGTCATTGCGGCGCCGATCACGTTGACGTCGAGTTGACGCCGCCAATCGGCTGCGGAGAGCTTCTCGATCCGTCCCGCGATGGCGAAACCGGCATTGGCGACGGCTACATCGAGACCACCCAAGGTCCGCACGACCTTCCGGACGGCTTCGGCCACCGATGCCTCATCCGTGACGTCGCATCGCACGGCCAACCCCTTCGCCCCGCGGGCTTCGAGCTCTTGCACCACTTCGTGAAGCCGGTCCTCACGCCGTCCCGAGACCGCCACGGCCGCGCCCTCGTCCGCGAAAGCCAGCGCCAGGGCCCGGCCGATCCCGCTGCCTCCTCCGGTGATCCAAACGACTTGGTTTTCGAAACGCTTGGCCATAATCTGCGCGTAGCAGCTCCCTGGCCCGGTTGCCACGACCAAGCGAGTCGCCTACTCCCCGGTCGTGTCCACCGGGTCGTCGACCGCCGCCGCGCCGGGGTCCGTGGCCCAGCGCTTCATTGGTGCGAACCAACGCGAAGCGCGGCCGGCCAGGTCGACATCGAGCCGGTACAGGCAAGGCACCACCACTAGGGTGAGCAGTGTGGAGAACGTCAGGCCATAGACGATCACCTGCGCCATCGGCGCGAGGTGTGGGAGGCTTTCGGTGGCGAGCGACAAGGGGAAGAGCCCCGCAATCGTGGTGATGCTGGTCAGAAAGATCGGCCGGAGCCGCAGCTTGCCGGATTCGACGATCGCTTCATCGAGCGCCATCCCTCGATCTCGCCGTTTGTTGATGAAGTCGACCAGCACCAACGAATCGTTGACTACGATTCCGGTCAACCCGACCAACCCGACCAAGGCGATCAACCCAATCGCATTGGGACTGAGGAGGAAACCGCCAGTCACCCCGATGAAGGACAGGGGAATCGCTGCCATCACCACCAACGGTTGCGAGAAGCTCTGAAACTGCGTCGCCAAGATCGTGTAGATCAGTAGCATTGCGACGATGAATGCCTGGAGCAGCGACTCGACGGACTCCTGGGTCTCCTCGAACTGACCGCCGTATTCGAACCGGATATCAGGGTTCGCGGCCTCCAGAGACGCGAGCTTCTTCTGGAGCCTCGCATTCACTTCTCCGCTGTTAGTCAGTTCTTCGTCGATGCCTGAAAGCACGCTGACGACCCGCTGTTGTTGGTAGCGACGGATCACGCCGGGGCCCCTTCCATGTGACACGTCCGCGATTTCTCGGATCGCCACCTCGTCGCCGTTGGGGGCAATCAATTGCAACGAGGCGATGCGGGTCGGGTCCTGCTGCACGTCCTCTCGCAGCTGCACGACTATGTCGATCTCGTCATCGCCCTCGCGCAGAGTCGATGCCGGGGTCGCGCCGAATGCGCTTCGCAGCCATCTGCTGACCATCTCGGGCGTGAACCCATGCAGCGCCGCGCGTTCCTCGTCCACCTTGATCTGAATCTCTTGCTTGCCCAGCTCGTAGTCGTGGTTCGAATTGCGCGTTCCGGGCGTGTTGCGAACCTCTGCGAGCACTTGCTCGGAGAGCTCGACGAGGCGCTCGTAGTCTTCTCCCTGTATACGCACCGCGATGGGTGCGCCGCGGGGCGGGCCGGGCCTCACCTCGACGACCTCGAGCCGTGCCGGCCCGACGACGTCGTCATAGAGCCCGCTGACTTGGGTCACCAAATCGCGACCACCGTGGAGGCTGCTGCGTCGGCCCGCCGGCACGACGAACACGGTGACCATGCCCATGTGATCGCCGGAGCTGATCCCCATGTCGGTCCTCGACATCCCGCGCACAGCGACCGTCGCTTCCACGTCGGGATTGTCGAGCTCGAGGATACGCGCTTCGAGCTTCGCCAGGAGAGCTTCGGTTTCCTCCTTGGACGCGTCGGTCGGCATGCGGATGCGAACGTCGAACATGTCTGGGTCGCCTTCCGTGAAGAGAATCACGTCTTTGACCGAGAATGCAGCGCCGACCATCAACGCGCACAGCCCGTAGGCGCCGAAAACGATGGTGGCCCGGCGCTTCAGCGACCAGCGGAGCACGCGTTCGTAGAGGCCCATGATACGGACGCTCGTCCGCTGCAGTCGTGTTTTGGGGGGGACGGACTCAGGGGTTTTGAGATGCGAAAGCTTGCCGAAATCCGCCATGTGGCTTGGCAGGATGAACATCGCTTCGACCAACGATGCAGCGAGCGAGGCCACGACGACCTTCGGAATGATTGCGAAGAAGTCCCCGAGAACGCCTTCCATGAGGAGCAGGGGCAGGAACGCCGCCCAACTGGTAAGCGTCGATGCCACGACTGGCCAGAAGACCTCTTGGGTGCCAATGACGGCCGCCTTTCGTCGCGGCATCCCCTCTTCCATGTGCCGGTAGATGTTCTCGATGATGATGATCGCGTCGTCGACCACGACGCCCAAGCACAGGATCAAAGCCAGGAGAGACATCATGTTGATCGTGATGCCCATCATGTGCATGGCGATGATCGCGCCCGCGAAGGCGACGGGAAGCCCGGCCGCGGCCATCATGGCGTTGCGCGCGCCGATCGCGACCCAAAGGAGCAGCAGCACCAGCAAGAGTCCCACGGCGGCGTTCGTGTAAAGTGTGCTGAGGGAGTGCTCGACTTCCGAGGCGGCGTCGCCAAACAAGTCGATGGTCACTCCCGGCGGTAGTGTCGGGCGCAACCGATCGACCAAGGCGTGGATGTCCTCGCTGATCTGCACGCTGTCGGCTTGCTCTTCCTTTCGAACGGTGAGCACGATCGCCGGCTCACCGCTGACCCGGCCGCTGAACTTACCGGCCGCAAACGTGTCTCTCACCTCGGCCACATCGCGTACGCGTACCGACCCTCCGCGGGCATCCGGCCGAATCACCACGTTGGCTAGCTCCTCCACGTCGTTGACCCGCGTCATCCCGCGCACGAGCCGGGTATCGCCATGTCCCTTGGTCGTCCCCGCTGGCACGTTGGCCGCGCGGAATCGAAGGGACTCGGTGACCGCGGTGAGGGAAAGCCGGTGCGCGGCGAGGCGGTCCGGATCCACATCGACCCGAAATTCCCGGTCCCGAATTCCGTTGCGCCACGTGCCCGACACCCCAGGCAGCCGGTCGATTCGGTCGGCGATGTCCTTGCCGACCTGACGCAGCACGACTTCGGGAACCTCGCCGCGAATCGCAACCGCGATTGTCGGGAAGTCGACCTTTACTTCACGTACGACCGGGCGCTCCGCATCGATCGGCAAGTCGTCGATGCGATTGATCTCGTTCGAGACTTCCATCATCGCGCTGGTGGTGTCTTCGACGTCGGCGTCGAACTTGAAGCTCACATAGGAGACTCCCTCTTTGGACGCGCTCCAGATCTTTTCGATGTTGTCGACATCGCCAACGGCGTTCTCGACCGGGATCGTGACGAGCTGTTCGATTTCCTCAGGCGAGGCGCCCACGTAGACCGTAGTGATGTTTCCCCAGCTGGTAGGCATCGTCGGCAACGATTCCCGGTGCATGACGCTCATCACCAAGGTGCCGATCACCACTGCCGAGATCGCCACCAGATTGACCAGCACGGGTTGGCGGACTGCAAAGGCTGGAATGCTCATAGCTCGCTGGTTTGCTCTGTAGGCGGCACGGTGGCCGGCGCGACCGGCACCACAAGGACTTTCGACCCGTCCACGACCCGGGTAACGCCCTTGATCACGATGGTTTCGCCAGGCTCGATGCCCTCCGCGACCTCGGCAAAACCGGCACGCACAGGGCCGAGCTCGATCGTTCGGCGGTGCGCCAGCCCGTTCTCGATGACGTACACGTGTTGGCTGCCGAAGCGTTCGAAGACTCCCTCCAAGGGCACCTGAATCACCATCTTCGGCTCACCGGTTTCGACCGAGAACCTGGCTACCAGACCCGGGCGCAGCCGTCCGCCGTGGTCGTCGAGCTCGATCTCGACGGGCAGGCGCCGGGTACGCGGGTCGATGACCTCGCCCACGCGGACGACTTTGCCGCTAAATACTTCTCCCGGTCGCGCATAGACGGAGATGAGCGCTTTGCGGCCTATGGAGATATCAATCGCTTCGCGTGGGTCGAGCAGGACGCGGGCTTTGAGCAGGCTCGTGTCGGCCAGAACGAGCAATGGGCTTCCGGGAACGACGTACTCGCCGACCTCGACGGTTCGCTCGACGACCGTTCCGCCAAACGGGGCACGGATGACCGCTTCGGTGAGACCACGTCGAGCGAGTCGAGCCTCGGCACGCGCGGCGTCACGAGCAGCAGACGCGAGGCGCACCGCATCTTCAGCATCGTCCAGGCGTTGCTCCGGCAGGCCTCCGGTTTGTACGAGCTTCCTGGTTCGAGCTTGCTCGCGCCGGGCCTGATTCAGCCGCGCCTCACTTTGGGCAACCGCAGCGTTGGCGGCTTGCACCGCGGAGGCCGGTCGCCCCACGTCGAGGCGCAGAAGCACCTGCCCTTCGTCGACCCGGTCGCCCGCCTCGATCAACACGTCGACGACCCGCCCCGCCGTCTCTGATCGCATGTTCGACTGCCGATTCGCCAAGATCTCCGCGGTTGCCGTCGAGATGGGGGTCACGGCCTCCGCTTCGATGGTGGCCGCGTGAACCGGCGGAGGAGGGGCCTCGGGCGCTGCCGGTGCTGTCCCCGTGCAGCCGATCCCGGGGGTCGCCATGAGCATGACGAGCATGAAGAGCGTCGGGAAGCATGAGGAGAACGAGGAAAATCTCACCAAACAACCCTGTGTGGGGATCATTGTCTGGGCAAGAAGAAAAAAAGCGGATGCTTGCTCAGCGACGTATGGCGTAGGCGTTGCTCAAGCAGAGTTTCCCAGGCCGTTCCTCGGTGGTGACGCCCAGAATCACTCGCTCGCCCTCGTACCAGCCGCGGACGATTAGCGTATCGCCTGGGAAAACCGGGTTGCTGAACTGTCCTCGGAGCGCCGCCAACGCATGGGGGTCGCCGCCGCACGCTTCTTTCAGGACGGCGCGCCCAGCGTAGCCGTAGGTGCACAATCCGTGCAAAATTGGCTTGTCGAAACCCACCTGCGCAGCGAAGTCCGGGTCGGCGTGGAGGGGGTTGTAGTCGCCGCTCAAACGATAGAGGAGTGCCTGGGTCGGCCCGACCTGATCGCGTGTCTCGAAGTCGGGATCGCGCTCTGGCAGCGCCACGCGTTCGGTCTTTGGGGGACGCTCGCCGCCGAAGCCGCCGTCGTTTCGCAATAACAGCGTCACCTCGCCCCGGATGATCAGCTCGTCGTCTTCGTCGTACGCGTCGATCGAGAAAACCGAGATCGCGACTCGCTTCAAATCGTACAAGCCCGTAACCCGGCCCATCACCCTCAATCGGGCGTTGGGATGAAGCGGCTTGCAGACGTTCATCTGTTGGCTGTGGTGGACCATACCGCGTCGGTCGCACCCGATGCGATCGACCAGGGCGTCGAAGGCCGCGAACGTCGGGATGGTGCAAAACGTGGGGAGCACCTTCGGGCCCCGGCCCTCGTAGAGATAGTCGAGCTCCTCGTCGGCGGACGCCCCTACCCCGAGCGCGTACACGACCGTGTCAAGCCAAGTATAGCGGAACTCGATCGGCGGGGCCTCGTAGCCCAGGCTCTGTGGGTCGATCATCATGTCGATGGCCCGGAGTAGAGCGCCTGCCGCAAAGGATGGCAATCCGGCCCTGCGGAGCCTACAGTCCGGCGTGGTCAACAGGGTGAAACGAGTTGCGATCGTTTTTTCCGGCGGCCCCGCACCGGCGGCCAACGCCGTGATCGCGGCGTCGGCAATTTCGTTCTTGGAGGCCGGCGCAGAAGTGCTCGGCATTTTTCACGGGTACACCAACCTCCAGGAGTACGATCCCGTCACCCGCCCGATGGTCGAGTCCGAGCACTATCGCTTGCTCACGCCCGCGGACATCCGTGGACTGCGCA
>CAZHPJ010000071.1:0-9414 GCA_964534585.1 uncultured Sandaracinaceae bacterium
AGCCAAGAGCTCGTCGAGGACGTTCTGCACGATGTCCTCGTAGTCGGTATTGGGCGGCCGCACTTCGCCCCGGCCCCGGCTGTGCATGATGACGTAGTCAGCGCCGGCGGCCGCGGCTGCTTCTGCGAGCCTAGGATCTTCAGCGCAACGCACGTCGTTGACGATGCGTGCGCCTGCGCGGAGGGCGGCAACGGCAACCTCGGGTTTCACCGTGTCGACGGACACCCGCGCGGCAAAATCACCCACCAGCACCTCGATGACCGGGACGACGCGCGCGATCTCCTCGGTCGCGGGCACGTCGTCGAACCCTTGGCCGTACGTACGCCCAGTGGGCCGGGATGACTCACCGCCGATGTCCAACACGTCGGCGCCCTGCCGGAGCAATTGTCGACCGTGATCGACGGCGGCATCAGGCTCGAGGCACCTACCCCCGTCACTGAACGAATCTGGCGTGACATTGATGACGCCCCACACCTCAGGCATCAGGACCTCCGTCAACTACCCAGTGGTGGGGACCTCTCGCGGACGGGGCTGAAAAATCGCGCCCTTTCGCTTTTCTTCGCTCTCGCGGCGTTTCTCCGCATACGTCGGCACGCTCACGATGACTGGCGGCGGCAATTCGTTGCCAGACATGATTGCCTCGATCTCCTCGCGGCCAAGGGTCTCTCGCTCGAGGAGTGCTTGGGCGATCCCCTCGAGCTGCTCGCGATGCTCTGCGATGATCACCTTGGCGCGATCGTATTGCGTGCTGATGATGCGACGAACCTCGTCGTCGATCTCTTTGGCCGTCTCGTCGGAGTAGTCCCTGTGATGGGACTGACCGAGGAAGCCCACCTCCTCAGTCTCAGCGTAAGAGAGCGGGCCGAGCGTGGTGCTCATGCCCCACTCGGTGACCATCGAGCGGGCGAGCTGGGTGGCCTTCTTGAAGTCGTCCGCGGCGCCGGTCGTGAGCTGGGCGAACACGGCCTCTTCCGCCAAGCGTCCACCGAGCGCCATTGCGATGCGATCACGCACCCACTCGGCGCTGTAGCTCAGCCTGTCCTCCTCTGGGAGTGACATCGTGAGACCTAGGGCGGGGCCGCGCGGAATGATGGTAACCTTATGAATGGGGTCGTGGTTCGGAAGCAGCCAGGCGACCAACGTGTGACCGGCTTCATGGTACGCCGTCGTCTTGCGCTCGTGCTCACTGATGACCATCGAGCGGCGCTCGGAGCCCATCATGACTTTGTCTTTGGCCATCTCGAAGTCGATCATGGAGACGACGTCTTTGTCCTGACGCGCGGCCAGGAGCGCAGCCTCGTTGACGAGGTTCTCCAGGTCAGCACCGGAGAAGCCGGGGCTTCCGCGCGAGATGATATCGAGCCGCACGTCGTCGCCGAGGGGAACGCGCCGCGTATGCACCGCGAGGATGCCCTGACGCCCGTTCAAGTCGGGCCGTGGAACGATGATGCGACGATCGAAGCGGCCGGGCCGAAGAATGGCCGGATCGAGGACGTCAGGCCGGTTGGTTGCGGCGATGATGATCACACCCTCGCTCGACTCGAAGCCGTCCATTTCGACGAGGAGCTGGTTGAGCGTCTGCTCGCGCTCGTCGTGGCCCCCGCCGATACCGGATCCACGATGGCGGCCGACCGCGTCGATCTCGTCGATGAAGATGATGCAGGGCGCGTTCTTCTTGCCCTGCTCGAACAGGTCACGAACACGCGAAGCCCCAACGCCGACGAACATCTCCACGAAATCCGAGCCGGAAATGCTGAAGAACGGAACTTCCGCCTCGCCCGCAATCGCGCGAGCCAGGAGCGTCTTGCCGGTACCCGGCGCACCCATGAGCAACACGCCTTTCGGAATGCGGCCGCCAAGACGCTGAAACTTCTTAGGGTCTTTCAGGAACGCGATGATCTCTTCACAATCGTCCTTCGCCTCGTCGATGCCAGCGACGTCTTTGAAAGTAACCTTGTTCTGAGACTCGTTGAGCAGGCGCGCGCGCGACTTGCCAAAGCTCATCGCCTTGCCACCCGAAGCCTGAAGCTGACGCATGAAGAACAGGAGAATGCCGACGAGGAAGAGCATTGGGAGCCAGGTCACGAGGATGCTCGTCCACAGGCTGTTCTGATCTTCGGGCAGGTACTCCACGCTCACGTTGGCATCGAGCAACTGCTGATTGGTCTTCTCCCCCATGATGCCGACGGTCACTTTCTCGCTGCGGGCGCCGCGCTGACCTTGCGTCGCGCTTTCATCGGCCGACTTGAGCCAGTAGGTGTACTCGCCGCTATGCTCTTGCGGACGGATCTTAACCTTCTGGACTTTACCCTCGATGACGTCGGTAACGAACTCACTGAACGGAACGCTTCGAGGCTGCTCCTCGCGCGCGACGAAATTGAAGATCACTACGCACATCAGGATCACGAGGACCCAGAAGAGAAGTGTTTTTTGGCTTTGTTTCATATGGTAAGGCGGGGCGTGGGGCCACAGTGCCTTCTATCTTTGTGAGGCCGCGCGGCCCAGTTGGCAACCGTCGCACGGCCTACCGCTCAGGAGCGGTTGCTCCGTGTTCTACGATGCTCGCGATATTCCAGTAAAAGCTCGCCGCTCTGTCGGCGGACCGCCCAACCCGATCCTAGCAGGACCTCCCCCTGACCCGTAAGAAGTCGGCCTACCTCGGTGAGATGGCGGCGGCTGGGGGTTAAGCCGGTTTCCCGCACGATCCAGCTCCGTAGCCAGCGAATCCGAATGGGCGGTGGGAGCCCAGCTGCGGTTTCGGCGGAAGCGAGCCGGCCGCCCTCGGGAGGGAGCTCGGGAAGGAGGGCGTCGAGGTAGGCATTGAGCTCGGCTGCCTCATCACTCAGCGCGCAAAGATGCTCGACGACGCGTGGATCCTCGGCCGCAAGTGTGGGCAACACTTCGTGGCGAATCCGCACCCGCTCGAAGGCGCGTTGGTGATTGGAGGGGTCGTCGACGAATGCAAGCCCGCGCCCGGCGGCATAGGCCCGCACATCGGAACGACGGCAATCGAGCAGCGGGCGGATGACCCCATCGGACCTTCGGGCTTCGATCCCTCCGAGACCGCGGAGCCCGGCGCCACGCAGAACACGCGCGAGTACCGTTTCCGCTTGGTCATCCTGGGTGTGGCCCACCGCAATACGGGCAGCGTCGTGAGAGGCGGCGATCTCTAGGAGCGCTCGATACCGAAGCTCGCGCGCCCGCGCCTGAATCGAAGCTCCTTCCCTCGGCACCTCGACGCGCGCCGAGTAAAACGGCACACCGAGTGTGCTCGCAAACGCGCCCACCTGCTCGACCTCCAATGCAGATTCGGGCCTGAGGCCGTGATCGATCGACGCGACACAAAGCGTAATGCCGAGC
Organism: uncultured Sandaracinaceae bacterium; assembly: GCA_964534585.1. Lineage (GTDB taxonomy): Bacteria > Myxococcota_A > Polyangia > Polyangiales > Houyiibacteriaceae > SG8-38. The sequence goes on from CAZHPJ010000071.1 coordinate 3,361, forward strand.
TCCCTTCGTAGCCGATGCAGCACGTGCAGGAGGGTTGTCGAGTCCGGTCCGCCGGAGCACGCAACCAACACCTGGTCTCCGGGAAACGCCAGCGCGCGCTCGCGCACGGTCCGCCGTACCGTCGAAGTGATCATGAAGGGACGCTAAAACACGCCAGACGCGAGGGAAAGCCGCATCTCGGTTCGCTCGCGGAGGCCGCCCATCCGCGCGGTTTCAGCGTCTAGTGGGGCTCCCCTGGAAAACGCCACGCCTGGCATGGCTACACGAAGGCCAGAGCGCGACCGGCGAAGGAGCCCCGGCCCGGCCTCGGCTGTCTCGAAGGCTCGCTGCTCCTTTTCGGTGCGCAGGTCGATTTGCGGTGTGGGCTCCCATCGGTCCTGCCGCTCCTGACGAACGCCTTTGACGGTGACCAGGATCGCGGGAAGTACACCGACCAAGCCGACGACCAGCGCAGCGACCGAGCCCTTTTCGCGGCCGGGCTTGTCGAGGACGAAGTAGCCGGTGAGCGCACCGCCCGCGGCGCCGACGATCGGGAAAACCGTCAGCGCCCAGGCCTCGTTGAGCCCTGACACGGACGGAATGATGAGCCCGAGCTCGGCGCCGACCAGGCCCAAGCCGATCGTGCCCTTCGGCGTGGCTCGGAGGTCACTGAATGCCGCTGGATCGAGCTGGGCGCCGGCAGTACGAGGAGACACCGACAGCGAAATCACCGCCGCCAGTGCGATCGCACATCCAATCCGTTCCCAACTCAAGTCGCCCCCCAAACCGTGTCTGAGCTCACATTACACGGAGGCCGAAACAGCCGCAACTGCGCGCCGTTACACGCGGAATCATTTGCCTTGAATTCACGGAACGAGCGCCCAAGAATCCTGCGATGAAGGAGCGCGGCTATCAATCCCTGCTCGTGCAGCAGGACGGGCATATCGTCACCCTAACCTTCAACAAGCCGGAGAAGAAGAACCCCCTGAGTCAGGAGGTGGTGAACGAGCTCCTGTGGGCCCTCGACGACGCGGAAGCCGACGACGACGTGCGCGTGATCGTCCTGACCGGTGCCGGGAACGCGTTCAGCGCGGGCGCCGACTTGAAGGGCATGACAGCGAGCCGGGGCCAACTCGAGAAGAAGGGCGAGTTCGACGACCTGCTACTACGCTTCGACACGCTGAAGAAGCCCATCGTCGCGCGCATTCCGGGATACGTAATGGGCGGCGCGATGGGGATCGTAGCCTGCTGTCACTTCGCCATCGCCTGCCAAAGCGCGATCCTGGGGACCCCGGAGATCAAGCGCGGCTTGTTCCCGATGATGATCATGGCGGTCCTCCAAAGGGTCATTCGCCCCCGCGAGCTGCTGAAGCTCATGTTGCTGGGTGAGAAGATCACAGCGGCGAAGGCGAAGGAGATCGGGTTGCTGACTGAAGTCGTGCCGGACGACGAGCTCGACGCTCGAGTCGCAGAGCTCGCCGGCCAGCTCGCCAAGCAGTCGCCCAACGCGATGCGGATGGGCCTCAATGCCTTCAACGAGCAACGCAAGATGTCGGTCGAAGAAGCTCTGCCCTACCTGCGCGAGCAGCTTTACGCGGTACTCAACAGCGAGGACGCCAAGGAAGGCCTCGCCGCTTTTTTCCAGAAGCGCGAGCCGCAGTGGACGGGCCGCTAGCCGAGCACGTCTTTCACGAGGAGCTCGACTGCCCGCCCGCCTATCCAATGATCGGGCTGAAACTCCCCGACGAGCCGGAGGTTGTCCCGGCCTTCGATGCGCGAGAACATGCCGGGCGCGAACGCGCGCACGGAATCCTGGCCGACACGCAACTTGAGCTTGCCGTGGGCGCGCCCTTCACCGACTCCCGTCGCCTCGACGACATGCGCATCGAGCAAGAAGCTCGGCACGGGGTGCCCCTCGCCAAACGGCCCAAGGCGTTGCAAGTCCTCGATCGTCGGAACGCGGAACGGCCCACCGAGCGCGACGTCCACCTCTGCCGGCCTCGGTTCGCCGAACCCCGCGTCCTGCGTGGCCTGCAAGAACGACGCGCGGAAGGAATCAAGAGCGCGCTTCGACAGCGAAAGCCCAGCCGCAGCGCGATGGCCGCCCCAGGCGCTCAGATCCGATGCGCATTGTGCGAGTGCGCGATAGACGTCGAAGTCGGCTGTCGTTCGAACGCTGCCATGCCCTTGCTCGCCGTCGAACGCAATGACGGCCGCAGGGACCCCAAACGCGTCCACCAAGCGAGCGGCCACGATGCCGACGACCCCGCGATGCCAACCGTCGCTAGCGACCACTACGCCTTCCTCGGGCGTTTCCCCATAGAGCTCGCGCACTTGCGCTCGCGCCTCCTCGGTAGCCTGGTTGGCGAGGACCTTGCGTTCGTCGTTTTTCGCCTCGACGTCTTGGAGCAGTCCCCATGCTTCTTTCGGGCTCTTCGCGGTCAGAAAGCGGAGCGTGAGGTCAGCGACGCCGAGCCTGCCGGGCGCGTTGAGTCGAGGCGAAAAACGAAAGGCCACGTCGCGCGCAGTCAGTTGGGCGGACTCGGGGATCTTCGCCGCTTGCCGCAGCGCGATGAGAGCAGGCCTCGTATTGGGTGAACCGAGTGCCTTCAAGCCCGCTCGGACCAAACGCCGGTTGTCTCCGGTGAGCGGCGCGAGGTCGGCAATCGTTCCAATCGCCACCAAGTCGAGCCATGCGCGGAGGTCGAGTCGCGCGTTCAGCTCCGAGCGAAGCGCCGCGCCGAGCGAAAACGCGAGACCCGCACTGCAGAGGCCCTTGTACGCGAACCCGCATTCGGGGCGATGCGGGTTGAGAAACGCGAAGGCCGGGAGAGGTTCTGCCGGGACGAGGTGGTGATCGACGACGATGACATCGATGCCGCTGGCCGCGGCTTTGGCGACACGCTCATGGTCGCTCGAGCCGCAGTCACAGGTCACCAGGAGTCCGGGCCGTTCGGCGAGACACCGGTCGAGGGCCTGATCGCTGAGCCCGTACCCGCCGCGAAATCGGTCGGCGATGAGCGTCCGCACCTCTCCTCCGAGGGCGACGATGATCTCGGTCAGAATCACGGCTGATGTCGTGCCGTCGACGTCGTAGTCGCCGAACACGACGATCCGCTCTCCTGCGCGGATCGCTCGCGCGATGCGTGCAGAGGCCAGCGCACGGTCGGCCATCGGCTCGGGAGAGCTCAAGCCACGCAGGGTGGCGTCGAGGAAAGGTCGGGCCTCCTCGGCATCATGGATGCCCCGATGCAGAAGCACCTGGGCCGCCGTGAGCCCCAATGCACAGGCATCCGCGAGCATGCCGGCCACCCGTTCATCGGAAGGCGGCGCGCTGTACGGGTCCACGAAGCTAGCCCTGCGAACGACTGAAAAAGCGTCGATCCATCACCTCGGTGATCGGCGCTGCAATGAAGATCGACGACAACGTGCCAACCACGATACCGATGCCCAGAGCGAAGGCGATGTCTTGGATGACTCCGGTGCCCAGGAAGAAGAACGCGGATACCGACAAAAGCGTCGTCATCGATGTGACGAGCGTTCGCGACAGCATTTGCGAGGTGCTGATGTTGATCAGCTCGCGAAGGCTCTTGTCTCGAACGCGCACCATATTCTCACGGATGCGGTCGAATACGACGATCGTATCGTTGATCGAGTAACCCATGATGGTGAGAAGCGCAGCGACCGTGGTGAGATTCACTTCCTTCTGGAGCAGCACGTAAACGCCGAGTGTGATGAGCGCGTCGTGGAGCATGGCGATAACGCCACCAGGCGCGAAGCGCAGGTCGAAGCGGAACGCCACGTAAAGCATGATGAAGGCGATCGCGTACAGCAGTGACTGAATCGCCGCGTCGCGGAGCTGCTCGCCCGCCTTCGGACCGACCCACTCTACGCGAAGCGCGGTTTTCGGAGCGCGCTCGCCGAGCCGCTCTTGAAGCTGACGCTCCAGCTCGTCCGCAACGCCGACGAGTTGCGCCTCGTAGCGGGGATCGCGGCTACCCGCGAGCGAGTTGATCGAGCGAACGTGCGCGCCGCCCGCCTCGAGCGCCTCTTGGAGCTGCTGCTCGTGGACCTCGCCCGAGACACGCAGGGTGATCTTGTCGCCGCCCGGGGAAACCTTCATCTCGCGCAGGACGCCCTCACCAAGCGCGGCTGTGACCGACTCGCGGATCGTCTCGGCCTGCTCTGGGGGCAAGGATGACACCTCGCGAACACGGATGATGTACTCGTTGGGTTTGCCCTCGACGCTGATCACGTCCGGGCGCGCGTAACCCGCATCTACGAGGGCTTCGCGAAGCTCTCCCGGGGTCGTGTGGCCGTTGAAGGCCAACTGAAACTCGGTGCCACCGGCAAAGTCGATGCCGTAGTTGGGCCCTGGGTAGAAGAGCGAGACCAAGCTCAGGGTTGCAAGCAGACCGAGGACCGCGACCACAGGCCCGCGATACTTCATGAAGTCGATATAGGTGCCGGGTGTGACGATTTCCATTCTAGCCCACCCGTAGTCTCTGCACGCGAGCGCCGCGCACGAGCCAATCGAAGAGCACTTTCGAGCAGAACGTGCCGGTGAAGAGCGAGGTGCCAATGCCGATCAACAGCATCGTGGCGAACCCCTTGATCGGCCCCGTGCCGAACTGCCAAAGAACGATGCCCGCGATGGCCGTCGTGAGCTGGCTATCGAAGACCGACGAATACGCCCGCGCGTACCCTTGCTCAACCGCGGAGCGCGGAGACTTTCCGAGCCTCAGCTCCTCCCGGATGCGCTCAGTAATGAGCACGTTCGCATCGACCGCCATACCTACGGTGAGCGCGATCGCCGCAACGCCGGGCAGTGTGAGCGTCGCGCCTATACCCGACATCGTCCCGAGTAGAAGCTGCAAGTTCAGCAGGACCATGGCGTCAGCCACCAAGCCCGCGACCTGATAATAGAGAGCCATGAAGATCAACACGAGCACGACCCCTACCAGCGCGGCGATCGCGCCCTTCCGGACAGAATCCTGACCAAGCGTGGGGCCGATCAGCTGCTCGTTGGCCGGCCGTAGCGGGGCAGGAAGCGCACCGGCTTGAAGCACGACAACGAGGTCTCTGGCTTCTTGCAGGAGCTCGTTGCGGTCGAGGTAGGCGCCGAGGGTGATGCGGCCGCGAGCACCGATCTGACCTTGAATGACGGGCGCCGACTCGACGCGGTCGTCGAGGACAATCGCCATGCGCTTGCCGATGTTACGGCCAGTGAGGTCAGCCATGCGCGACGCGCCTCGGGTGTTCATCGTGAAGTCGACCTCGGGAGTGCCACTCTGCGGGTCGAAGCCCACCGAGGCGTCATCGAGATCCTCACCCGTCGCGTCGGCGACGCGGTACATGTAATAGGTGCGCCAGCCTTCGCCTCCCCGCTCGGGGTCGGGTGGCTGGCGGCCAATGGAGACCTCGTGATCGTCTGGCACCGGGAGAGTCGCGATGTATGCGCGAAGGCGATCGCGGGCATCCTCACCGAAGGCCTCGGCAAACGTCTGCGAGCCCTGGTTGATGTAGACCCCCTCGGGCGGCGTAGTGAAGACGGAACGCGAGTCTGACTCGTCGTCCACGATCTTGAACTGAAGCTGTGCGGTGCGGCTGATGATCGACTTGATGCGCTCGAACGAGCTCTCCTGCGCGCCGGGAATCTCGATGATGATGTCTCCGTCGTTCGGTCGGGCGATGACGGTCGGCTCAAGCACGCCCATGCTATCGATGCGGTTGATAATCGTGCGCTCGGACTGGCGGACCGCGGTCTCACGCATGTTGGCAAGCTGCTCTTCGCGCATGTGAAGATCGACGACGAGAGTGCCGACCCCGTGCGCAACGCGAAGATCGCGGAAGTAGTCCTTCACCCAAGTCTTGGAGAGCTTCTGCGCGTCCTCTTCGTTCGAGAACGTGATGCGAATCGCGCGAACCGCACCGTCGTCCTGGTCGACACGCTCGATTTTGCACCGCTGGCGAATCTCGTCGAGCTTGGCTTTGTCGATCTCGTCGACTTCCTCCTCGGGGACCACCCCGATCAAGACACCACACCGCCGCTGCACTTGCTCGGCAATCCGGTCT
>CAZHPJ010000072.1:0-9377 GCA_964534585.1 uncultured Sandaracinaceae bacterium
GAATCCATCGCGATGGAGGAAAGGCACGTCCCAGCCACCAAAAAAGAGCACCGAGGCAATCGCAGCGAGTGACACGACTTCGACGAACTCGCCCATGAAGAACATGCCGAACTTCATGCCGGAGTACTCCGTTAGGTAGCCGCCGACGAGCTCGCTCTCGCCCTCTGGTAGGTCGAAGGGAACGCGCTTCGTTTCGGCGATGGCTGCCACGAAGAAAGTAACGGCGGCCAGGGTCAGTGGCGGGATGAAGATCCCCCACACGTGCTCGTGCTGCCACATCGCCATGTCCTCGAGCCGGAGCGATGCGTAGACCATGAATGCCGGAACGAGGGTCAGGCCGAGCGCGACCTCATAGCTCACCATCTGGCTTGCGGCGCGAATGCCACCAAGCAGGGAGAACTTGTTGTCCGATCCGTAGCCCGCAATCGCCGCGCCGATGACGCCGGTGCCCGCGATTGCGAAGATGAAGAGAATGCCAACATTGAGGCTCGCGACCTGCATCGGCACCACCGTACCGGCGAGCTCGCCGGTCCGTGGGAGGACCTGATTGAGGTAGTCCCAGTGCAACGAGCTCGCGAAGGGAATGACCGCGAATGCCGCGATCGCAGGGATGAGCGCAATGATCGGGCCTGCAGAGAACAGGAGCTTGTCGGCTTTCGGGGGAACGAAGTCTTCCTTGAATAGGAACTTCAGGGCGTCGGCCACGGGGTGCAAGAGGCCGATCAGCATGATTTTGCCGCCATTGCGGACGATCATGCCGTGCACGCCGTACCCGGCTCGCAGCACCACCGAGGCGACGCCAAAGCCTACCAGCGTCGCGGTCAACTGGGAGGTCGAAATCGGCAGAGGATTGCTGCCTTTGATGGCGACGAACGTGAGCGTCACCAGTGCCACGATCGCAACGATGCCGGTCAATGCAGCCAGGCGCCAGATGGGCAGCCGCGCGCGGTCGATGAACGCCACCGCCGACGCCGGCAGCACGATGGCAGCGCGGCTCGGTCCCAGCCGGTCTTGGATCATCGCGCTCTGACGGCGCTCCGCCCAGATGAGAATCGGCGCAAAGCCGCCCACGGCGATCAGCAAGATGACCAGCACCTTGACCAGAGATGAGGCGACGAGGAAGGTCGTGGTCATTGGGCCGCCTCCACCGCGTCTACTAGACCTTGGCGCAACCCTTGGAGGTCCTCGAATCCGAGGTCCTCACCGAGCCTCTGAGCCAGGTCCAAGATCGTTTTCCACGCAGGCTCGACGCCTGCGGGTGGTGGTAGCGTCGGCTGGAACGCCTGCGCCATCCCCTTGCGGTTGACGAAGCTTCCGTCGATCTCAAATGTATCAGCCACCGGGATGACGACCGAAGCAGCCGCGGGCAGCGCCCCCACATGACTGGTCAGCGAGACGACGGCGTCCAAGGCGACGAGCGGCGCAAGCTGTTCGAGCGTCTCCGCGGCGGCCCCGCCGAGCGCGAGCACGCCCTGCACGGCCCCGCTCTGCACCTCGGCAATCAGGTGTTCCACCGATTTCGAGATCGTCCCACCCGCGGCCTGCGTCGCGCCGGCGCGGTTCGGGTTGCGGTCGTCGCTCCGCAAGATCTCATCGCCTTCCCATCCGCCGAGAGCCGCAAGGTAGAGCCCTTCGGCGCCGAGCGCTGCGGCGAGCTTGGCAAGCGCGACGTTGTCCTCGGTGCTGTGCTGCGCGCTCAACACCAGCGCGAGCTTCGAGGCGTCGACGGCCTTCAGCTTCTCGGCAGCGAGATCGAGCGCGTCGTCTTCCCCGACTGGCACGCGCTCGTCGCCACGGCCAGCCGTCGCCATCAGCACCCGGTCGGTGTCGTGGCGTGTGTACGTCATCATGCCGTCGTCGCACATCCAAAACTCGTTGACGTCAGCATTGTCGCGCGGGCGAAGCCGGTAGATCTTGCCGTTGCGCGGATCGTAGTCGACGTGGGTGTTACAACCCGTCGCGCACCCCGTGCAGACGCCCTGCCCTGACTTGAGGAACCAGACCCGCGCCTTGAAGCGAAAGTCCTGGCTCGTCAGCGCTCCTACGGGACAGACGTGCTCGGTCATCAGCGTGTACTTGTGGTCGAGCTGCCGGCCTGGAGCGAGGACGATCTCGTTCTTGTTGCCGCGCTCACGCATGTCGAGAACGTGGTCCTTCGCGACCTCGTCGCAGACGCGAATGCAACGCGTGCACATGATGCAGCGTTCGGCGTCGTAGACGATAGTCGGGCCGAAACGAACGCCTTTCGGCTTGTGGACGGGCTCGGTGAGCTTGCGCTTCAGCGTTCCCTGATGCTCGTAGTAGTAGTCCTGAAGCTTGCATTCGCCCGCTTGATCGCAAATCGGGCAGTCGACCGGATGATTGAGGAGCAAAAATTCCTGTACGGCGGCCTGAGCGGTCTTCACTTGCTCGTTCGTGGACGAAACGACCATGTCCTCCGCAGCGCCGAGCTGACACGCGGGCTGCAGCTTCGGCTTGGTGGCCGGAACGTACTCACCCTTGTCTTCGTCGAATGCAAGTTGGGGCATTGCCATCTGGCGGCCGCTCTCGACGTGCACGAGGCACATGCGGCAATTGGCCGCAACCGACAACCCCGGGTGCCAGCAGTAGTGCGGGATCTCGATGCCCTCGCGCCAAGCCGCCTGCATGACGGTCTCGCCAGGTTCAAACGAAATCTCTTTCCCGTCTAAGGTAAATTTAGGCATCGCTCATCTGTCGCACTCTCCGCCGATCATGTTGACAGAGCCAAAGGTTGGAATGATGTCGGCGATCATGCTGCCCAGCAGCATCTCGCGCACGGCAGACAGGTTGTACCAGCAGGGAGGCCGAACCCGGACTCGATACGGAGTGCCGCTGCCGTCCGACACGATGTGGAAGCCGAGCTCGCCATTGCCACCCTCGGTAAAACTGTAGACCTCGCCTTTGGGTGTACGCAGGCCCTCCATCACGAGCTTGAAATGGGCGATGGTCGCCTCGATAGTCGTATATACGTCGCTCTTTTCGGGAAGGACGATACGCGGATCATCGACGTTGATCGGTCCGTCGTCGGGCATCTGCTCGACAGCCTGCTCGAGGATACGAACCGACTGCCGGATCTCCTCGAGGCGCACCATGAAACGATCCCAGTTGTCGCCATCTTCGCCAACGGGCACGTCGAAGTCGAAGCGGTCGTAGACGAGATAGGGGTGGTCCTTGCGGACGTCGTAGGGGATCCCCGTAGAGCGCGCCATCGGCCCGGTAACCCCGTACGACAGCGCCTGCTCCTTGGTCAAAACGCCGACGCCCTGCATGCGGTCGAGGAAGATGCGGTTCCGGATCAGCATGATCTCCGTCTCCTTCACCACCTTGAGAATTTCCGGAAGCACCCGAAGAACGTCATCTTTGAGGGTTGCCGTGGGAGGCGCGGCCATGCCACCGATGCGCCCGAAGCTGTGTGTCATCCGCGCGCCCGTCTCGCGCTCGAGGATGTCCCAGACCCAATCGCGGACCTTGAGCAGCCACAGGAATGGCGTGAACGCGCCAAGCTCCATCGCCGAGGCGCCATTCGCTGTAAAATGATCGGCAATGCGCGCGAGCTCGCCCAGAATGACGCGGTAGTACCGACAGCGCTCGGGAACTTCGATTTCGAGGAGTTTCTCCACCGCGAGCGCCCAGCCGACGTTGTTGAGCATGGGCGACACGTAGTTGAGGCGGTCGGTGTACGGGAAGACCTGCGCCCATGTGCCCCGCTCGCATGACTTTTCGAAACCACGGTGCAAGTAGCCGGGCTGGACGTCCAAGTTGACGAGAGTTTCACCGTCGAGATCGATGACCATCCGAATGGTGCCGTGCATCGCCGGATGCGACGGGCCCATATTCAACCGCATCGGGTCGGCATGAAGCTCGAGGGCAGCCTGGTCGTTCGACAGCTCGTCGGCGGGTTGCATCTAGTCCCCCGAACCTTCCTCGGTGGCTTCCTGAGCCATCCGGGCCTCGATTCGCGCTTGAATCTGCTGCGCAGCCTCGGAATCGCTCAGCGTCCGCCGCTGCCCCTGCTGCACGCCGATCGAAGGCGACACCTGATTGTCGTCACCCGCTAGACGCGCCTCCCAATCGATACGCGCGAAGGGCTGGCCTTCTTCGATCCCAAATGGTGGGAGCTTGTCGATGTCGTCCACCTCGCGGTACGGCACCAAGGGCTGCGCCTTGTCAATCGGGTAGTCTTTGCGGAGCGGATGCCCCACGAACTCTTCGTAGAGAAGGATGCGCCGTAGGTCGGGATGGCCGCTGAACTTGATCCCGAACATGTCCCACACTTCACGCTCGGCCCAGTTCGCGCCAGACCAGATGCCGGTGAGCGTTCCGGAGTCTTCGCCGTCCTTGACGTAGGTGCGCAGCCGAATGCGGGCCCCGGTCACGGACGAGCGCGTCGTGAGCACGAGGTCGAACCGTGCCGACTCGCGTTCGGGGTAGTCGATCGCGGTCAAATCGATGAAGTGGTCCATTTGGATATCGGCGTCGTCCTTGATGAATTGCGCGACCTCGACCCAGTCTTCGAGGGCGACCACCGCTTCGTGGTCGCCGAACGCGTCGCTCGTTCGGAGCAGCCGTTCGCCAAACTGGGTGTTGAGCCGGTCGATGACCGCCTGGCTCATGAGTTGCCCCCCTGCGTTCGGCCGGGAGCGCGGTCGAGCACGAGCTTCGGTGGCACGATGATAGGCTTGCGGTCGTTAGCCTGAATCTTGTCTTGAAGAAGCATCAGCGCATCGAGAACGGCTTCGGGGCGGGGCGGGCACCCGGGAATGTAGACGTCGACCGGAATGACTTTGTCGACCCCGGGAATAGTGGTGTAGTTGTCGTAGAAGCCGCCGCATGAGGCGCACGTGCCAAACGCGATGACCCACTTTGGCTCCGCCATCTGCTCCCAGATGCGCCGGATCACCGGGCCCTGCCGCTGACTGATCGTCCCGACGACCCAAAGCACATCCGATTGCCTAGGACTAAAGCGCGGAGCCTCGGCGCCAAAGCGCGCGATGTCGTACCGGGGCGCGGCCGTCGCCATGAACTCCATGCCACAACAAGCCGTGACGAAGGGGTACTGAAAGAGAGACCACTTGCGCGCCCATTGAAGCAGGTCGCTGAGACGGGTCGTGACAGCCACCTCGCCGCCGCCATCGATGACCTTCAGGTCTCCCATTCGAGAGCGCCCTTTCTCCAGGCGTAGACCAAGGTCACGCCGAGAACGAGGATGAACAAAACCATCTCGACGAAACCGAACCAGCCGAGCTCCCTGAAGAGGCTCGCCCAGGGATAGAGGAACACCGCCTCTACATCGAAGACGACGAAAAGAATCGCAGTAAGGTAGAATTTGATGCTCAACCGGATGTGGCGGGCGCCCGTCGTCTCCGAGCCCGACTCGTAGGGAATCGCCTTCTCGGCCGTCATATTCTTGGGCCCGAGCACCGAGGTGAGGGCAAAGACGCCGACAGCGACGAGCGCGGCGATGCCGAGCATCAGGAACACCGGTAAATAGGCCGAGAACATAGAGGGACGGACTCCGCGACGGGGCTGATTGAGCTGGTCGAGGGATGCTTAGTATCACCCTCAGGGGGTGTCAATGAAGGTCACTGCGTCGCTGCCGCTATGGGTGACGCCGGCGGAGCGCCAGCACGAGGCCGATGACCAGGAGCCCCGGTCCGAAGAGTCCTCGGCGCGCGCCCGGGGGTGCGATTTCGCAGCCAGAAGCCAAGCCAAGCGAGTCACTTTCCGCGCGGGGTAGGCTCGTGGGATCGCTGGGGACCCCAGGATCGGCGTTGGGATCAGGCCCGGGATCAGGTTGTGCTTTAGCTGCGCGAAGGCGGAGCGCTGGATCGCCGAGGAGCACGAACACCCTATGCAGCTGTACCGGCGCACCGCGAGCGGCCCGGTGTGCCTCGATCATGGCTTCGCCGATCGTCTCGGCGTCGGAAGCAAAGGCAGCTTCGGTGAACGCGGTGCGAAGTGCCTCGGTATCGACGTGATTCGACCACCCGGTCGCGCTGAAAACGCCTGCGGTGGCTCCCTCGGTCACTAGTCGCTCACCGAGCGAGAAGAACCCCGGAATATCGAAGCGGACCATGTTGCACGTCCAGCCGAGCAGGACCGGAGCACTTTGCATCTCGGCCAGAGCTGGGACGTCCTCCGAGGTCAGCAATCCCTCGGTGGCCAACCGATCGAGGCCGCCGTGCCCCACGTAGCTGACCCATCCGATGTCTCCTCCCCACATCGAGAAGAGACGGTCCCGAGCATCTTCGAGGGCATCGCTGTTCAAATCGATCTCGTGCGCGCGCTCAGGAGTCGTCCACACCGCGAGCAGACGCGCCGCGGCCGCAAACTCGTCGCGTTCGGAGTCGTCGGCCACGAACAACGCGCTCGTCGACTCACGATTCGCTTCGAACGATTCGATCGCAGCCACGACCAGGTCGAGCTCCTCGGCGGTGGTGATCGGCAATCGGCCGATGGCGATCTCCGGTACGCCGTCGTAGCCCACCACATCTCCCAACATCGAGTCCGCGGGAATGAGGCCGCCCTCGGTCGTCGCAAGCGCAGGCGGAAGCCAGTTGCCGCCGAGGCCCATGAGATTGCGGTAGTCGAAGTTGCCCTTGCCGATCAGCACGGCGAATCTAGGCTTTGTCTCCCACTCCCGGCGTGCGAACGACAGAAAGTCACGGATCGCGAGAGGGTCCGGCTCGCCGTCTGCGAATTCCCAGAAGACGTCGTCGATGTCGACCAGCAAAACGCGGTAGCCGTCTGCTTCACGGAGGTCAGCCAACGCCTGCGCGGCCGCGACCAGGTGCGACGCCGCGATGATCACGTAGTCCGCGCCGCCGTCGGCCGAACGCAGGCTCGTAGCGAAGCGCGGCGTAACCTCGATCGGGGCCGAAACGCTGTCCGGGGTCGCAGCGAGGAAGCGAAGACCGGACCCTGCTGCCGCGAAGCTGAGCCGGCCCGCCTCGTCGACGGGCACCTCGCCGTAGTACTTGGGTGCCGCCGGGTTGGTCAGGTCGTAGAGGTGCACCGTTTCCGAGGTGAGCCCGGTCACGGAGTGCTTGCCCTCTTCGGACCCTCCAAATTGGAACGCCGGCTCATCTGCCTTGGCAAAGCGTGGGTAGTCGACTTCGGCCGCGTCAATGTAGAGAACAGGCGGCACTTCGCCTGCCACGTGCTGCTGCACGACCAGCTCGTTTTCGGGTGCGACGGTGATCCCGTCGAGCGGCACGATGATCGTATGGCGCCGTCGTCCGAACAAATCAAAGATGCCAAGGCTCTGTCCGTTCCAGCGAAGCTCGACCCGATGCGGCTGCTCCGGATGCTCGGTTGCACCATGCACGTATACGCGCAGCTCCTGTGCCGCCGAGCCGCTGAGGGCGGGCAAGGACACGGGAATGACCGCTTGCGCATCGGACGACAGCGCATGCCAAAAGAAGAGGTCTCGTCGTGGATCAGGGGCGCCGGACGGACCCGCGAAAACGTTCTCCTCGAAGCGCTTGGTGTCGACGAACGTGTGCGGCTCGAGCGCCGCGCCTGGCACGAACGTACGCGCCTCCATGGTGACGCCGCTCTCCACGGACAACAGGTAACGGTGATAACGGGAGAATGGCGAATTGATCTCAGGCGCCACGAAGCGGAGCGCAGTCCCGTCGCTGACCGCATGCCAAGCGATCGACTCACCACGGAGTCGCAGATGGAGCCCTCCCGATCGAATCAGGCTCGCGACCCCGTCGCTGCTGATTTCTAGCGCTTCCGCAATCGCCGCGGCATCGACCTCGATGACGCCGGGGCGATCTACCATGAGCACCGCGGCCGTAGGTGCGCCTGCGCTCTTTGGGCGAAACGAGTGGATCGACCGCGTCGCCGCCGGCCGGGAGAGTCGCGCGAGCACGACGGGATGTGGCGCGCGACCCTGGCTTGCCGGCGATTGCAGGAACGCGTCGTGTGTGTCCGCAATCATCGGGGACCGGCGAAACGGTCCGTACTGCACACTACCCCCGGACACGGTCCGCTCCTCGATGATGTACTCGACGGGGCTGTCCGCCGGCGCTGTGTCGTCGCGCAGGAAGTACCGGGCTCCGTGCGGGGAGCCGTCTGGCGCGGCGCCAACCTCGCCGACCCAGCTGATCACCCCATTGGCTTCTTGGCGCCAGAGCCGGAACGCTACTACGCCGACCTCAGTCGTCGTTTCCCAGGTGACGGTCACACCTGGCTCGCGCCGAAACACCTCGAACCCACTCACGGCCGCGTAGGTCACGACATTGCAGTTGGTCAGCCCGGTCGAAGTTCCTGGCACCTCCTCGACGCAGGTGTTGGTGCCACCGCCTCCGTTGAGCGTATCCGTGCCGTTGCCACCGCTCAGTGCGTCGTTGCCATTGCCGCCAAAGAGCGCGTCGTTGCCGTTCTGTCCGCTCAGTACATCGTTGCCGTTGCCCCCAAGGAGCGTGTCGTTGCCGTTGCCGCCGAGGAGCGTGTCGTTGCCGCCACCCCCACTGATGAAATCGTTGCCGGCTCCGCCGAAAACCGAGTCGGCTCCACCGCCCGCGAAAATCGTGTCGGCCCCACCGCCCGCGCAGATGTAGTCATTGCCGCCGCGACCGAGGATGAAGTCGTCGCCGCCAAACGCGAAAATGCAGTCAGCGCCATTGGTGCCCAAGATGAAATCGCCTCCGGGAGTGCCCGCGATGTAGTTGGAGCCTGCCGGACAAACATCCGGCACCCCGTCCATGTTGAGGTCAGCCGTCGAGCACTGGGCGGCGGCAATTGCTGGCCACGCCAAAATCGCGATCATCAACAATGGGGTTGTTCGGAGAAGACCCACGCCCCAAGTATCGCAAAAATTCATTTGCACGTGAATATTCTGTCTTAGATAAAACTGGAGAGAATTTCAGTGTTGTGCCATCGTCCGCTTCGGGGATGGGGAAATATCTTCGAGCGATTGCCGCCTTATGGGCTGGTTTGTGCCCGAGTGCTGCGTTTGCGGACGCTCGAGCGGCCCAAGAGACAGGGATCGGAGACTTACTGAAGTCGCTCGATCAGGGGTTCGGCGCCAACGTAGTGGCCCCCATTGCACAAGTCCTCTTCTTCGACCTGATCTTCTGGGACAACGGCGCCGAGGGCGACCTGAAGCTCCCCTTCATCGTCTTCTGGCTCATCGCGGGCGCGATCTTCTTTACGCTACGTTTCGGCTTCATCAACATCCGCGCCTTCAAGCACGCCTGGATCGTCACGAGCGGTCACTACGACGACCCCAACGACCCCGGCGAGGTGACGCACTTCCAAGCGCTCTCCTCCGCCCTGTCGGCGACGGTCGGGCTCGGAAACATCGCTGGCGTTGCGGTGGCGGTTGCCGTCGGCGGGCCAGGCGC
>CAZHPJ010000073.1:0-9332 GCA_964534585.1 uncultured Sandaracinaceae bacterium
GTTGCGCGGTCTCCTTATCTCGAAGTGTTGAAGTAACGGCGGTCGTCTCGGTGTCGGTCCCCGGATCCGGCCTCTGGATTAAAAAGTAACGGCCCGAAAGGGGGGGCTTTCGGGCCGTTAGAGAGATGGCGATTTGGATGAAGTGGGGGGAAAACAAACCGAATCGCCGGTCTAACAGCACCACAGGGGACGTGGGGGGTACGTCATCTCCGCAGCGCTTATGTCAGGCTTTATATATGCTATTACCGTGCCAACTCTGTAAAGCAGGGAATCATGAATGATCTCATAGAGGTTGTGGAATCCTGATAATTGACCGTCGTTCAGATCTGAAAAATTTTTGAAGTTCTGTGCGTTTAGCCCCTAAATTGCACTCGATCGACTCAAGATCTAGTTCCAAATGTGGGGTGGATCACAAACGAGACATGTTGTGAATAACCCCTACAGATTAATTACAAGTGTATTCGAGCTGTACAGACGTGAGGCATCTTACTTTTCATTTCTGCAATTGATTTTTCAGATCTGAACGACTTGCAGCCCGTAATCGAGCAGCATCTGATGGCTCTCCGAGACCAGCAGCTCGCTCGAATAGCCCCTAGCGGGCTCCACAAAGCGGAATTCATTGACTGAAGCGCCTACCGCATGCTGAGCGAGCTCGGCGATCTGGTGTGACGTGCCTGATACCGACACCACCCCACCTGCACTCGTTTTCCGCGCAGATTTGATTGCATAGTTGAAATCCGCTGTGCCTGTATCGATTGGCTCGCTATCCCCTGCCACGGAGGTCATTCGAACGAGGACCTGGTCCGGGCGGGGCTGGTATCTCTGACGGAGGTCGTTCGATACGTGGCTGTCGTCGTTGTGAGCGACGAGATCGACCCGGCTCTCGGAAAATCGGAGCGTCGTCCGGCCGGTATTCCGCATTCGTCCGAGCGGCCACGGGAACTGTTCCCGCGCACCAAGCAGCCCGGACAGGAGGGCCGCTATGATGCCGCCGTGGGTGAATACGATGGCCCGGCCTCCGTCAGGCATCCGGCTGCGAAGGGCGGCCAGTGACGCGTCGGCTCGCTGGAAGACATCCGGCCAGCTTTCTCCCCCGCCTATGGCGAAGGGCTGCCGGGCCTTGAGGGCCTCGATTTGTTCGGGGAAGCGTGCGGCCACCTGCTCCATGGTCAGCCCCTCCCAATCGCCTACGTCGATTTCCCGCCAGGCCCGGTCGTGCTCGACTTGGACACCCGAGGCCTTGGCGGTGTCCGCGGCCCGGCTCAAGTCCGAGCTCACCACGAGGTCATAGCCTTGTCCCTGAAGGGTGCGGCTCAGCCCTTCGACCTGGCTGCGCCCGATATCGCTCAGCGGGGAGTCCCCCTGACCCTGCCAGACACCGCTGGCGTTCGACACGGACTGCGCATGCCGAACCAGGCAAACTTCGACCACGCTCATGCCGCCGGAGCGACTCCCCGTTCCTTGCGGGGCACGATCACGTCGTCGACGATGCCATACTCTTTGGCCTCGAGGGCCGAGAGGAACTTGTCGCGTTCGGTGTCATGGCCGATCGTCTCGACGTCCTGACCGGTGTGTCGCGCCAAGATCTCATTCAGCCGCTGCTTGGTATGGAGGATTTCTTTGGCGTGAATCTCGATGTCTGACGCCTGCCCCTGATACCCGCCGAGCGGCTGGTGAATCATGACACGGCTGTGCGGCAGCGCGCGGCGCAGGCCTTTGGTGCCGGCCGCCAATAGGAAAGCGCCCATGGACGCGGCCTGTCCGAGGCACACCGTCGAGACAGGACAGCGCACGTAGCTCATCGTATCGTAAATCGCGAGGCCCGCGGACACCATGCCGCCGGGGCTGTTGATGTAGAGCGTGATCTCCTTGTCGGCGTCTTCGCTCTCCAGGTAGAGAAGCTGGGCGATGACCGCGTTGGCGACGAAGTCGCTGATCGGCGTGCCTAGAAAGATGATGCGGTCTTTGAGGAGCCGACTGTAGATGTCCCAGGCTCGCTCGCCTCGGTGGGTCTCTTCGATGATGGTGATTGCGCGCGTCGCAAAATCGTCGCTCATCCGTTCAACCTAGTCCCTCCGGGCCCGCCCGCAATCCGGATTTTGACGGACCGGGTTCGGCGCTATGTTGAGCACATGCTCCCGCCTGCCATCGACATGGTTCGCAAATTGATCGCCACGCCCTCCGTGAGCTCACCGGATGCGCGTTTCGATCAGTCGAACCGTGGGGTCATCGACCTGGTGGCAGAGTGGGCCGCCGAGCTCGGGTTCGCGGTGCGAATCGAAGGGCTTCCTGGGCGCTCGGGCAAAGCGAACCTGATCGCCACGCTGGGCGAGGGCGACGATGGCCTCGTGCTGTCGGGGCACACCGATACGGTTCCGTACAACGCCGAGCGCTGGACCGACGACCCGTTCGTGCTGACGGAGCGGGACGGTAAGCTGCACGGGCTCGGCACCGCCGACATGAAGGGCTTCTTTGCGGCGGCGCTTCATGCGATTGCGCGCTTCGAACCGGGCCAGCTTCGGCGGCCGATTACCCTTCTCGGCACCGCCGATGAAGAGAGCACGATGGACGGCGCGCGCACCTTGGCAGAAAAGGGCGAGCGCCTCGGCCGGTATGCGATCATCGGCGAGCCAACCGGCCTTCGGCCCATTCGAAAGCACAAAGGCGTGTTCTATGTGCGGGTCGTCGTCGGCGGCCAAGCCGGCCATGCCAGCAATCCGGCGCGGGGCGTGAACGCCATCGAGGGACTGCAGCTGGTGCTTCCCGCGTTGCAGTCATGGCGAGAAGCCATCGGACGACGCTACCGCGACGACGATTTCGAGGTCCCGACGCCGACGCTCAACTTCGGACGCATTGCCGGCGGTGACAGCCCCAACCGGATTTGCGGCGAGTGCACCCTCGACCTCGACATTCGCTTACTGCCGGGGATGGAGCGTCCGGCCGTGGTCGCCGAGCTTCGCGACGTAGTGGCGAATGCGTTGCAGGGCGGGCCGTGGACGTTCGATGTGCGGGCGACCGGCGCCTACGCGGATGCGTTTTCGGGCCCTTCGGACGCCGAGTTTTCCGGTGCGGTCGAGACCTTGTGCGGGTGTTCAGCCGAGACTGCGCTGTTCGGAACCGAAGCGCCGTTTCTCGCAGAATTGGGACTGCAGACGCTCGTCCTTGGTGCCGGGGATATCGCCGTTGCGCACCAGCCCGATGAATATGTCACCATGGCGGCTATCGAGCGTGCCGCAGACGTGTACGCAAGCCTGATTCAACGCTTCTGCATCGAGTCCGCATGAGCCCCAAAGTCGACCCATTCGTCCAACACTTCCGAGCGAGCGCACCGTATATCCACGCGCACCGCGGGCGGACCTTCGTGATCATGTTCGGCGGCGAGGCCGTGGCGTCGAAGGGCTTGCGGACGCTGCTTTACGATGTGGCGCTGCTGCACTCGCTTGGCGTGCGCATCGTGTTGGTGGCCGGCGCGCGGCCTCAGATCGACGAGGCGTTGGCCCGGCGTGGTGAGCAGCCGAGCTTCGAGGGCGATCTACGCGTGACCGACGACGTCGCGCTTCAGTGCGTGAAAGAGGCCGTCGGCGCGACCAGGGTCGAGCTCGAGGCGCTTTTGTCCATGGGGTTGCCGAACTCACCGATGGCCGGCGCGCGGCTCCGGGTGGCAGCGGGCAACTTCGTGATGGCGCAGCCCGTAGGTGTCGTCGACGGGGTCGACTATCAGCACACCGGCAAGCCGCGACGCGTTGACGCGGAGGGGATCAAGCAGCGGCTCGATGATGGCGCGATCGTCGTGCTCACCCCGATCGGGTACTCCTCGACCGGGGAGGCGTTCAATATCAGCAGCCACGATGTCGCCGCCGCAACGGCCATCGCTCTTGGCGCAGACAAGTTGATCGGTCTCCTCGAAGGGCAGGGGGTGCTCGACGCCGAGGGCTTGCCCCCACCGCAGCTCACCCCGAACGAGGCCGAGCAGATCCTCCGCTCGGGCCGTGACCTTGGTCATCACGTGGAGCGTCATTTGGCTGCTGCGATTGCGGCGTGCCGAGGGGGCGTTCCGCGCGCGCATCTGGTCGCTCGGCAAAGCGATGGTTCGCTGCTCCGAGAGCTCTTCACCCGTGACGGGGTCGGCACGATGGTGACCTCCGAGACGTTCGAAGGTGTGCGTCCGGCTGCTCCAGGCGATGTCGGCGGCATCCTTGCGTTGATCGAGCCTCTCGAAGAGCAGGGCATCTTGGTGCGCCGCTCTCAGCAAATGCTCGAAAACGACTTGGATCGGTTCACGGTGATCGAGCGCGACGGGATGGTCGTCGCCTGCGCCGCGCTCTACGCCTATCCCGACGAGTCGATCGCCGAGCTCGCGTGTCTGGTCGTGCATCCGGACTACCGCACGTCGGGCCGTGGTGATCAGCTCCTGCAGTATCTGGAACGGCAATGTGACGCTGAGGGCTGGCGCGGGCTTTTCGCCCTTACCACCCAGACTTCCCACTGGTTTCGGGAGCGTGGTTTCGAGGCTTGTGACCTGAGCGACCTGCCTGAGGCGCGGCGCTCCCTTTACGATCAGGGACGCCGTTCGAAGATCCTGCTCAAGCCACTCGGCTGACAGATCTGCCCCAAAGCACTACGCTTTCCGTTCATGCTTGGAGAGGCGCGCGAATCGTGCTACTCGTCCCCGAATTCGCCTAAACAGGACTTGATTCGTCCTTGATACACGCAAAATGAAGCAGGCTGAGCTCAATCCACGCCCGGAAGCGGAACCGCCCCCCGCAGATGCGGAGATGGAGGAAACCGTCGCTCAGGAGGAGAAAGTCCTCGCCCGCGTGCATCGAACTGCTCGATCGAGGCGCCCCACGTACCGCGGCCGGTTGATCGACTACGACGCCGAGTTGATCGCCCTCCGCGACCAGGTTCGTGAGGCGCGGCTCGAGGACATCCCGCCGCTGGTCGAGGAGATGGAACGGCTTCAGCAGGTAGCGCAGCGTCGTGCGCAGGTGACCGAAGGCGCCGTCGACCCCATGTCGCCGTACTTCGGCCGGATGGTTCTCGAGGAAGACGGCCGCAAGCGCGAGATTCTGATCGGCCGCAGCACGTTTCTCGATCCCAAGACCGGCGTGCGCATCGTCGATTGGCGGGACGCGCCGGTGAGCCGGGTCTACTACCGCTACGAAGAGGGCGACGACTACGACGAAATTTTCGGTGACCGCGAGGTCGAGGGTGAGGTGCTCGTTCGCCGCAATCTGTCGATCACGACCGGCAAGCTGCGTCGCATCGGCACCCCGCAAGGCACCTTCCGGCGCTCCCGGGACGACTTCTGGCGGCGCGTAGCCGATCAAGCGACGAAGCTTTCGGGCGGGCAGGGCGCTGCGATGCGTCCAGAGTCGCATCATCGGCCCGGTGCGCTCGGGATCGGCGACGACGATCTGCGCGAGGACAAGCATCTCTCCGAGATCACGGCACTCATCGACCCGCGGCAATTCGACCTGATCAGCCGGCCGACGTCCGGCCTCGTCGTCATTCAAGGCGGCGCCGGTAGCGGCAAGACCACGATTGGGCTTCATCGCCTCGCCTACCTGGCGTTTCAGGATCCGCAGCGCTTCCGTTCGGATCAGATGCTAGTCATCGTCTTCAACGACGCGCTGGTCCGGTACATCTCGCGCGTCCTACCGGCCCTTGGTGTCAATGACGTACCCGTTCAGAGCTTCGAGCGATGGGCCGAGCAGCAGCGCCGTCGTCACATTCCGAAGTTGACCACGCGCTACGTGGAGGACACGCCGACCCACGTGGTCCGGATGAAGAAGCATCCCGTCATGCTGCGCGCGATCGATCAGTACGTTGCCGAGCTTACCGAGCGAGTCGAAGCCGCAATCCTCGAAGAAACCAAGCAAAGTGATGGTGGCGCGATAGTGATGCAGGTGTGGCGCGGCACGGCGGCCGAGCCTCTGGGCGTGCGGGTCCAGGTGCTTTCGCAGTGGCTTCAGAACCGTGATGGCGATGCGCAGACGGTGCCTCTCGGCATCCGCCATGCCGTCGGACGCATTTGCAACCACTGGTCATCGCGTACGCGAGATGTGGTAACGGCGTGGGCGGACCTAGTGACCGATCGGAAGCGCCTCACCGAGACCTTTGCGCGCTGGGCTCCCGATGCTCTCAGTGATGAACAGATCGACTGGGCGCATTCCTGGTGCAGCCGACATTCGACGCGCGCGTTGATGGCGTACGAAGAGGCGCTCGAAGACGACGGTGAGTCACGCACTCGCAGCGTCGGCGTGGACGGCATCGATGAGAACGAGCCGGCGGAGCTCGACCGGGAGGACGATGCGCTCCTGCTTCGGCTCTTTCAGACACTGCACGGCCCGCTCTCGGGGCGGCGTGCGGCGCTCGAGTACGAGCATATTTTCATCGACGAGGCGCAGGACATGAGCCCGGTGGAGCTGGCGGTGGTTCTCGACACTGCGGCCGAGCAACAGAGCGTCACGCTTGCGGGCGACATTGCGCAGAAGCTTCATCTGGACAACGGCTTCACGGATTGGCGGCACGTGCTCGAGGAGCTGAAGCTCGACCACATCGAGATCGAGCCGCTGAAGTTGAGCTACCGCTCGACCCACGAGATCCTCGACTTTGCGACCGACGTCCTCGGGCCGCTTCGCAACGAAGTTTCGGGGGAGGCCACTCGCTACGGTGCCCCGGTCGAGCTGTTCCAGTTTGGCGGCAGCGGCGAGGCGGTCGGCTTCCTGTCTGAGGCGCTACGGAGCCTCGTGAGCTCGGAGCCGCTGTCCTCAGTCGCGGTCATCGCCCGCTATCCCGAGCAGGCTGACGTCTACTACAAAGGCCTTCGCCACGGGGAGGTGCCTAACCTTCGCCGCGTCGCCGAGCAGGACTTCCCCTTCCGTCCGGGCGTCGATGTAACCGACGTGCGCCAGGTCAAGGGCCTCGAATTCGACTACGTGGTCGTGGTCGAGTGCAACCGCTCGACGTTCCCAACCGACGACGAGACCCGCCACCTGCTCCACATCGCGGCTACCCGCGCCGCCCATCAATTGTGGGTGTTCTCGACCGGGAGCCCTTCGCTCCTGCTGCCCCAGGCCCTCGTCCGGGCTTCGGACTAGCCCGTTTCCACCCTCCGAACCGCATGGAGTTGCAGTCTTCCGTGGGGTGTGTAAGATCACGATTAGCGGCCGTTGCGGCCTGCACCGGGTTCCAGCGGTAGAACGAGCAACGGCGCCGCGAGGGGAAAAAGACGCAACGCGCGTAGTCCCGTGCAGGTCCCGTTAGCCTCCAACACAAGACCATTCAGGCTGATCACAGCTCCAATTTGATGGCCGACACTGCTCTCCAAGAAACGGTAGAAGACGAAGCCACGCCACAGCCGGCGGTGGAAGAAGCGCCAACGTGGCGTGAGCCGACGACGTCCGTGGCGAAGAAGCTCGCTTCGATGAGCGATCGGGCGATTCAACGCGTCACGGGTGGCAACGCCTTCTTGCGTGGTCGTCTGTATGCGCGACGCAAGGCGGTCGAGAACCTCAAAGAGGAAGAGCATTTGGCCAGCGGGGAGATCTCCGTGCGCACGGCGGACGAGCCGTACCGCACGACGATCGCTTACGACCAAGAAGCCGATACATGGGAATCGAGCTGCACCTGCCCAGGCTGGCGCGGTCCAACGGGGCACTGCAAGCATGTCGCTGCGGTGATGGTAGCGCTGCGCGACGAGGTGCGGCCGCCACGCGTGAAGGGTCCGCATCAGCAGCCGAGCAAGAAGAAAAAGAAAACCGAGCCGGTGCACATTCCCGGGACGGTCTCTGCCGGCGGCAAGAGGCGGCGATCTCGACGTCGTCGGCGTGGCGCCGGTGGCCTCGATGGTGGCGTGCTCGAAGTCCTTTCGCCTCGTGAGCTTCAAGCCCAGCGCGGAGGAGAGGCACGAGGGCCGATGGACGCCTGGCTGCCCGCCGAGGCGCTAGACAAGCCGCTCGAGTTCGAATACCGCATGACGGTTCGCCCCGCCTCGATCACCGTCACGCCCGTTCTGTCCGGTTCGCGAAGCGCGGTGCCGATCAACGATGCCCTGAGTGCGTTCAACATGGTGTCGATTGACGAGCGCCCGCTTTTTCGGGCGTTGGCCCGGAACGTGAACCGCGGGCAGGTCACGACGGCCGAGCTTCGCGGTGAAGATGCGGCTGAGGTCTTGGAGATGCTCAGCGACCGGCGCGTGTTGCTCGAGCCGGCATCGATGGAGCTGCGTTTCGCCAACGAGGCGTTGAAGCCGCGCATCGAGCTCGATCCGGCCAATGGGGACAGCCTCCGCGTGCGCATCGTGTTTTACCTCGAGAGCAACAAGCGCCGCTTCGCTCTTTCGAGCGGGGCGTGGTTCGAGGGGACGCCCGGTTGGCAGATCGACACGACTGAAGGCGTGGCGCGGCCGGTGAGCGAGCTGGTCACCCCGGCTTGGCTTCAGCGGCTCTACCGATCGCCAGCGATGGTGCAGTCGCATGAAGACCTGCCCGAGTTGCTCGGGGAGTCGATTCCGAGGGTCGCCGCGTTGCTCGGCGCGGACCTTCCCGATTTGAGCTCGGTGGCCGATCTGGTCGATCAGAAACCGCGCTTCGAGCTCAAGGCTAACGGCGACATCATCGATGCGCGCGTTCGGCTCTACGTGCGTTACGAAGATCAGGAGTTCGACGTTCCGCCTGACGATTTCCCCTCGCCGCTGGCGTTCCTGCCCCCGAAGAGTGGCCAAGGGCGGCCGCGTGTCGTGCGGCGTGATGTCGGCGCGGAGATGGCGGGCATCCAGGCGCTGCTCAATCAAAATTTCGAGGTCTCGGAATCCGGCGAGGAGCTCGTGGCCACCGGTAGTGATGCAATCGCTTTTTGGACGAACGGGATCGGCGAGCTTCCCGAAGATTGGGATCGCTTCATTCCGGACGACCTGGTGGACGTCACCATCCGCGACGAGTCGGTGACACCACAGATGCGCGTGTCGAGCGGCGTCGATTGGCTCAACCTCGACATGAAGTTCGAGGCGGGCGGCGCCGTCGTTCGAGAAGAGGAGCTTCGGGCCTGCCTCGAGCATGGGCGGCGGCTCGTTCGGCTCGAAGACGGCACCTACGCGCCGATCGATCCCGAGAAGGTGGGCGACGTGCTCACGCGGATGGCTGAAATTTACGCGACCGCTGGCATGAAGGACAAGCTGCCACTCTCGCAGGCCGGGCGCGTGCAGGACCTCTTGAAGAGGGTCGAGAACGCCAAGGTGTCGGCGTCGGCCAAGTCTCTGTTCGCGAAGATCGAAGACATCGACGAGATTCCCAACGAATCGGAAGAGCAAACTGTGACTCGGATTTGTG
>CAZHPJ010000074.1:0-9216 GCA_964534585.1 uncultured Sandaracinaceae bacterium
CCGGCAATTGCCGCATTGGGACATCTGGCTCCCACCTGAGATCCGCCGGCTACTGCAGAGCGACGATTTCTGCGACAACTCCGTTGGCCTGTTACCTTCGGCAGACGAGGAAAAACATTGAGTGGTCTTGGCTTGATACTTTCGGGAGGCGGCGCGCGAGGAGCGTACGAAGTCGGGGTTCTCGAGTACGTCTTCAGCGAGTTCGTCGACGCACGTGGTAACGCGCCGAAGGTCGACCTGATCTCCGGAACCAGTGTCGGAGCAGTCAACGGCGCGTTCGTCGGCTCAGCGATCGGCGAGATACCGGGCGCCTTGCAGCAACTCGTCTCCCTTTGGGCCGATCTCGAGCTCGCGCAGGTGCTCGGTTTCGGTTTTCGCCAAGCCGCGGGTCTGTATCGCGTGCTTCTCGGCGGCAGCGGCCAGGCGCGGGGGGTGTTCGATCCAGCCCCGCTCTCCGCGCTCGTTGGCAAGGCGGTTCGCTGGCGTCGACTCAGGCAAAACATTCGAAGCGGCGCGCTTCGCGCTCTCACGGTCAGCACTACGCACGTCGGCACTGGCCAGCCCGTGATCTTCGTCGACGCAGCCCCCGGCGTTGGAATTCCAGAGGGTTTAGGCCTCCACGCACTGGTCCGCAGGGCCAAGATCGGCCAGCACCACGTGCTTGCTTCCGCCGCGATTCCCTTGGTCTTCCCCGCCGTCGAGATCGGCGACGAAATTCACTGCGACGGCGGCCTTCGCCTCAACACGCCGATGGGACCTTCGGTTCACCTCGGCATGAACCGGTTGTTGGTGATCGGTCTTTCGACTCCGCACCCGCTGGACCGACGCGCCGTGCAAGACGGCAAGTACCCCGGTGCGACCTACATGCTCGGCAAGGTGCTCAATGCGTTTCTTCTCGATCACGTGAATACCGACCTTCTCGAAGTGCAACGCATCAACGATTTTCTCCAGGATGGCATTCGTGCATACGGGCCGGAGTTCCTCGACCGCATCAACGAAGCAGCGAAGTTGCGTGGTGCGTTGGCGCAGCGCCGTTTGCTCAACTCGATGGTTTTGCGACCCACCACCGACATCGGCCAGGTTGCGGCGGACTACCTCGCATCGAACCGAGTACGGTTCGGCAAGAGCCTCGGCCGCGCGTTCATCAGCATGCTGGACGTCGGTGCCGGCGCCGACGCCGACCTGGCGAGCTACCTACTGTTCGACGGCGGCTTTGCGCAGACCCTCATGGAGATGGGGCGTCGCGATGCCCACGCCAAACGAGCCGAGATCGAGGCCTTTCTATTCGAGGACCCCGATGCCATCCTTTCCCCATCGCCCACTGTGGAGACGATGGAACATTCGGGCTCCAAGCCACCGGAATAGCAGGCGCTTCCGAGCGCATCACGGCTGTGGAAAAACAGTGGAATCCCGACCTGAAGGTCAATAATATTGTAATATTGCACCCATAACGTTGGGTGTGGTACGCTCGAGAAGTGGCCCAACCAAGCGTCGCGCACATCTCGGAGAACGCGACTCAATCGACTCATCGCCTCGTCCGCAACGTCGCTCGCGTGGTTCGCGGCAAGGAGGAGGTGATCAAGTTGGCGGTCGTCTCGCTCTTGGCGCGCGGCCATCTCCTGCTCGAGGACGTACCCGGTGTAGGAAAGACGACCCTCGCGCGCGCATTGGCCGCGTCGGTTGGCGTCTCGTTCCGACGACTTCAATGCACTTCCGATTTGATGCCGACCGATGTCCTCGGCGGCAACGTGTTCAACCAGTCACAGGGGACCTTCGAGTTTCGGCCCGGCCCCATCTTCACGCAGGTTCTTCTTGCCGACGAGGTCAATCGCACCACGCCCAAGACGCAAAGTGCGCTCTTAGAAGCCATGGACGAACGTCAGGTTTCGATCGATGGCGAGACGCATGCCCTGGAAGAGCCGTTCTTCGTAGTCGCGACGCAAAACCCCCAAGAATTCTACGGGACGTATCCGTTGCCGGAGTCGCAGCTCGATCGCTTTCTCCTGCGACTCAGCATTGGCTACCCGCCGCCCGCAGTCGAGCGCGAGGTTCTCAATCGTCGCGGTTCGGATCCTGTTAAGCAACTCGATTCTGTCATGAGCGGGAGCGAGCTCCGACACGTGCAGCAAGCGGTCGACTCGGTACGCGTCGACGACGCGATTTTAGACTACTTGCACCGAATCGTCATCGCCACGCGAAACACGCCATTGTTGTCGGTCGGCGTGTCCACCCGAGGTGCGCTTGGTTTCGAACGCGCGGCGCGGGCAAGGGCTCTGGTGGAAGGCCGCTCGTTCGTCTTGCCCGACGACGTCAAAGCACTCGCAGGCCCTGTCTTGGCCCACCGTGTGAAAGTGAGCGGCGGTGTTGGTGGCGGGGCCGTGCGCGACGATGCCGACCGTGTGATTCGCGAGCTACTCACCGTCGTGGCGGTCCCTCTCTGATCGGTCCGGTCGATGCGGATCTTTCGACGAAGGCGTAACAGGCGGAAGTTTCGACTGACCCGCGAGGGCCGAGCCTTCCTCTTCGTAACGGTTGGCGTCGGCCTCGCTGCCGTAAACACCGCGAACAATCTTCTCTACCTCGTGCTTGGTCTGTTGCTCAGCCTCTTGTTGGTCAGCGGCGTGCTCAGCGACCTCGCGCTTTGGAGAATCCAGATCAAACGCAAGCTGCCGGCGCGAATGTTCGCCGGAAAGCGTTCGCTGATCGATGTGACTTTGCTCAACGAGAAACGCTGGCTTTCGACCGTCTCCATCGAGGCCATTGACGAGCTGGACGGTGTCGACACCGCGCCCGCCCGGTTCCTTCACGTCGCGCCGGGCGAGACCAAAGTCGCGAGCTACGGCTTCCAAGCGAAGCGGCGAGGGCTCGTCGAGCTAGGCACGATGCAAGTGCTTACGCGTTACCCGTTCGGGCTCATAGAGAAGGGCTACACGACCTTCCTGCCCGACGAGGTCATCGTCTATCCGCAGCTGCTCGACCATGTCGCGACGCCGCCCATCCGCCCGATACATGGCGACGCCGCGCCCATGCATCGGACCGGCCGAGGGGGCGAGTTCGCTGGCAGCGTCCGTTTCTACCGGGAAGGCGATGAAGCTAGGGACATTCACTGGAAACGAACGGCGAGCCGCGGTGAGCTCGTCGTCCGTGAGCACGAGCAGGATTCGAGCGCTCTGGTGACGCTGACCGTCGACAACCTACTCGTATCGGGCCTCGACGACGAAGGGGCATGGCGAGAGCGCTTTGAAGTCTCGATTTCCGAGGTTGCGACCGTTGCCTCCGTCTACCTCGCGCAGGGCGTTTCCGTTCAGGTTCAGGCGAGCGACAATGTCTCGCCGCTCGTCTCGGGAGGCACCCCGCCGGACCCGATTTGGCGCTTTCTTGCGCTACTCGAGCCGGTTCGCGTCGAGGCGCCCAGTCGAGGCCGAAAGCACAAAAGGCGTGCCGCATGAGGTTCGCTTTCGCCCATAAGTTGGTCACCTACATGTTCGCCGGTCTCGGTCTGAGCGCGCTGATGCTCGGCACGACGTTCAGCCCCATCGAGTCGCTCGTTCTGTCCGCGGCTTTCGTCGCGAGTTGGTTTGCCGAGCCGCCGCTCCTCGATCGGGCTGGGTACTCTCGTTTCTGGAACGTCGCGGCGGTCGTGTTTCTGTTCATTCAAATCGCGCGGCCGATGGCCGGTGAAGCGACTCTCATGGTGGGTGTGCAGTACGCCGCTTTTCTCCAAATCTCCCGCCTCTCTCACCGCAAGACGGCCGCCGACTACCAGCAGATCGCCATCCTCGGCTTCCTGCACTTGATCGCCGGCACGGTGCTATCGGTGGGCCTCGACTACGCTGTCGTCTTCTTCGGCTTCGTCGTCGTCATGCCGTGGATGCTCGCGCTCACACACCTTCGAAAGGAGCTCGAAACCCAGCACGGCGTTGGCAGCCCAATGCTCCATGGTGAGCTCGAAAGCAGACAGCTCGCGACCCCTGCATTTTTTGGCGGCACGACGCTTCTGGCAGTCCCGCTCTTCATCCTGACGGCAGCGATGTTCTTCGCATTTCCGCGTGTGGGCTTTGGCTTCTTGTCGAGCTTCGGCACCCGCACCCAGTCGGTGGCCGGCTTCGGGGACGACGTCGAGCTTGGTGGCTTCGGCACGATTCGCGACGACCCCACCGTCGTCATGCGCGTGAAACCGAAGAACAGGTTGGACCCCCCACCACAATCCATCGGACTGCGCCTCAGAGGCACATCGTTCGATCACTACAGCGAAGGGCGTTGGTCGCGTACGCAAGTTGCCGGCGTCGAAGTGAAACGTCTGCAAGACCAATACATACTCTTGCGTCCTCCGAAGTCCGAGGACCAGGAGTACGAGATCATCCTCGACCCGATGGAAGAGGCGGTCTTGTTCCTGCCCGAGGGCACGGTGGCGCTACAAGTGCCGCCCGCGATTCGTTCGGGCCGTACTCGATACCGACGGGTCATGTACGCTCCCGGCCTAGATGTCCGCTACCGTGGCCGCCTCGAAGCTCCCCTCACGTACAAGGCCTTCGTCGCGCGGAAGCGCGGCGGCTTCCCGGAAACCATTCCCAGGGCGCTCCGCGAACGCTACATCGAAGTTCCACCGGGCTATGAGCGCGTTACCTCCTTGGCGCAGGAAGTCGTACGCGGCGTTTCCGATCCGCGCGGCCAAGCCCAGCGGGTGGAGCAGTACCTCCGCGGAGGCGGCAACTTCCACTACACGCTCGAGCAGCCCGACACCGAGGGCAAGGACCCACTTCACGTCTTCCTGTTCGAGGTCAAGGCTGGGCACTGCGAGTACTTCTCGACCTCGATGGCCATCATGATGCGGTCGCTCGGACTGCCGGCACGCAACGTCACCGGATTCCTCGGCGCCGACTACAACCCCTACGGCGACTACTACGCTGTCCGCAACGGCCACGCCCACAGTTGGGTCGAGGTGCTGATCGACGGCCAATGGATCACCTTCGACCCCACGCCGGCCTCCGGTCAGGCCTTTGCCTCGCCCTCGGGCTTGGCCGTGAAGCTTCGCCAGATGATGGACGCGATGCGCATGCGCTGGGCCGAATACGTGGTCGAGTTCAACATTCGAGACCAGGTCAAAGCCCTTCAGGGTCTCGCCGCCTGGTATCGATCGCTCCGCCAAGACCGCGGAGTCGCGCAAGCGAACGCAGGCAGCGATCTGGGCGGCGATCACGACTTTGGACCAATTCCATTCCGCCCCGATTGGCGCTGGTTCGTGGCGATCATGAGCACTTTTGGCGTCGGTGTGCTGTTCGTTCGCTGGAGCCGCAAGCGCCGGCGCCAAACCCGCGCGGGCCGGCAACTCGATCCAGACCGGGACCGCGCAGTGCGTCTCTATCTATCGCTCGAGAGCAGCCTTCGGAGCGCTGGGCACGCGCGTCCACCGGACGCCACACCGACCGAGCACGCCGAAGAGCTCGACCGCACGGGATTCGTTGCCGCGGGCGAAGTCCGCGAGGTGACCGACGCGTACCTCGCAGCACGCTTTGGCGAAAACGGCCTCGCTCCGCAGGACTACCATCGGTTGCGCCGAGTGAGTCGCAGCATCCGCGCCAAGGCGAAGCGCTCGCCTATTGCGTGAGAAACCAGCCGGTTATCACGCCGAGTGTGGCGAGCACGAGAACACCGACGATGATGAAGAGCACCTTCGAGCCACCGGGCTTCTTTTCAGCAGGCCGCCCCCTTTCAACGTCTTTGGCTGGCTGGCTTTCCGGCTGCACGGCGATAGACACTGGGGTTGCCCCGGGCGGGCGGAACGTCATGATCGGCTGCGACCCGGGCGCGTCCGTCGAACGCGGAGGCGGGTTCAGCGATGGCCCCATCGGCACGGCAGCCGTCCGCGGAACCTTCACAGCGATGTCTTTCGACTCGAACCAACCCATCGTCGCTCCGGCCGGTGCGCTGTCGCGCACGTTCTCAATAGCCGTCTCGACCTCTACATCGCCCGCAAACCAGTTGCTCGGGTCCACGAAATCCGACGCATCGAGCGGC
Source organism: uncultured Sandaracinaceae bacterium (assembly GCA_964534585.1). Lineage (GTDB taxonomy): Bacteria > Myxococcota_A > Polyangia > Polyangiales > Houyiibacteriaceae > SG8-38. The sequence goes on from CAZHPJ010000074.1 coordinate 6,019, forward strand.
CGCGCGCCTTCATCGGGGCGCAGCGCGAACGAGGCCGACGGGTCGGCCGGGATGTTCGCGGCGCTCTCGAGGGATGTGAAGCGCCCAAGCTCCTCTTGAATCATGCCATCGATCATCATCGGCTGCGGGGGCACTGACTTTTGCCGCTCGAGGGCGGCTTTGACCAGGTTGGCGATGTCGTACGCCGTCACCTTCATCTGGTGATGGAAGAGATAGCTCGCTAGGGCATCGCCAAACTCGCGTGCGGATGGAAAACGATCGGCCGGATCCTTCGCAAGCGCCTTGAGGATCAAGGCCTCGAGCTGGGGATCGACCTCGGGGTGATCGCCAACGAGGCTCGGGACTTCGGCGTTTGATACGGCTTGGACCGTTTCGTAGTCCGTATCGCCTAGGAACAAACGCCGGCCGGCCAGCATCTCCCAGAGGCAGACGCCAAGAGCAAAGATATCCGCGCGCTCGTCGATCTCCAGTCCGGTCGCCACTTCGGGCGACAGGTAACTGAACTTCCCCTTCACGATGCCGGGGTCCGTGCGCTCGAGCTGCGTGCGCGCCTTGGCCAGACCGAAGTCGGTGACTTTCACCTCGCCCCGTTTGCTGATCAGGATGTTCGGAGGCGACACGTCCCGGTGGACCAAATCGACCGGGTTCCCGTCGTCGTCGAGAAGCTCATGCGCGTAGCTCAGCCCGCGGCACACTTCCATCCCGATGTAGATCACGTCCTTCAGAGGGAAGGGCTGCCCCTTGACCCGCAACGTCTCCATGATCTTTTTGAGGTTCGTCCCATCGACGAACTCCATCACGATGAAGAAGCTGTTGTCCGACTTCCCGATGTCGAAGACGCTGACGATGTTGGCGTGCGTCAGCCGTGCCCCGAGCCGTGCCTCATCGAGAAACATCCCAATGAAATTCGTGTGTGAAGCGAGGTGCGGCAGAACGCGCTTGATCGCGACGCGCTTCTTGAAGCCCTGAACGCTCGTTGCTTCTCCGAGGAAAACCTCGGCCATTCCCCCGGATTCAAGCTTTTCGAGCAGGTGATATCTCTGATCGCTCATCCTCGCTCGTTCGCCCTCCCCCGAGGCGTTCTTGCATTGTCCTTTGCAGGCACTATCCCGGTCAAGGATCGGATGTCATTGACAGGCCGCTCGTGCGGCGCTTGACTGCAGCCGTGCCCCGCTCCCCAAAGCCCCTCAGAATCGCCCCCTCGGTTCTTTCGGCTGATTTTGGCCGCCTCGAGGCCGAAGTCCAGGCGGTTGAGCAAGCAGGCGCCGATTGGATCCACGTGGACGTGATGGACGGCCGATTCGTGCCGAACATCACCATTGGCCCCCTGATCGTGAAGGCTATCCGAGCCGCGACCAAGCGCGTCGTCGATGTCCACCTCATGATCGTCGAACCCGAGAAATATGTTCAGTCGTTTGCCGACGCTGGCGCGGACGTGATCACTGTCCACGCCGAGGCCTGTACGCATCTGCATCGGGCCCTTCAGCAGATCCGCGCGCTCGGAAAGCGTGCGGGCGTGTCGCTCAACCCCCATACCCCTCCCGACTGCCTACGTTACATCTTGTCTGAGGTCGACCTGATCCTCGTCATGAGCGTCAATCCGGGCTTTGGGGGACAGAGCTTCATCCCGTCTGCCAACACCAAGCTCGCCGAGATTCGCGACATGATCAACGATGCCGGTCTCGACATCGACCTCGAAGTCGACGGTGGCGTGAAGCCAGCCGTTGCACGGCAGGTCATCGAAGCAGGCGCCGACGTCATCGTCGCAGGGAGCGCAGTCTTCAACACCGACGACTACGAGGCCGCGATCGGGGCGCTCCGGAAGGACGCGGAGTGAACGACGACCCCGCGCTGACTACCGTGTTCGTCGGTCGCAAAGCGACCAAGCGCAAGCTTCGTAAGAGTCGGCTGGTCGTCGAAGAGGGGGCCCAGAAGGGCACCCGGCTCAACATCGCCAGTGAGCGGATGACGATCGGCAGCAGCGTCATCTGCGACCTCACGCTCGATGACACTGCGGCGAGCGGGACGCATTGCGAGATCGTCGCCAGCGAAGCCGGCTTCCTGTTGCGCGACCTCGGCTCGGCCAACGGCACCTGGGTTGCGGGCGTCCGCGTACGCGAAGCGTGGCTCGAACCTGGCATGCCCCTGAGGATCGGGCGCACGGTCATCCGTTTCGAGCACGGCTCCGGCTCGATCGAGATCGACCTCAGCCGGCGCGAGCAGTTTTACGACCTCGTGGGGCACGGCGTGCGCATGCGTGAGATCTTCGCGGTGCTCGAGAAGGTGGCGGCGTCCGACCTCACCGTGCTCGTTCGCGGAGAGACGGGCACGGGCAAGGAGCTCGTTGCTCGGGCCATTCATCGCGCGTCAAAGCGCGCACAGCGTCCACTCGTCGTCCAGGACTGCAGCGCGATCCCGGCCAATCTCATTGAGAGCATCTTGTTCGGTCACGAACGTGGCTCGTTCACCGGTGCCGCCGAGCGCAAGCGCGGATGCTTCGAGGTGGCCGATGGCGGCACGTTGTTCTTGGACGAGATCGGCGATCTCGACATCAGTCTCCAGCCCAAGCTCTTACGCGTGCTCGAGACGCACGAGGTGCAGCGGGTCGGCGGCACGCGCATGATTCCCGTCGACGTACGCGTCGTCGCTGCGACGAACCGCGACCTCCGCCAGATGGTTAGTGATGGCACGTTTCGCGAAGACCTCTACTATCGCCTGAGCGTCGTGCAGGTCGACTTACCGCCGCTCCGTGAGCGACCGGAGGACGTTCCCTCACTCGCCCAGCAGTTTCTCGAAGAGTCCGCCAAGCGAGGCCAGCACGGGGAGGGCGTGCACTTCACGATTGCGGGCGACGCGATGAATAAGCTCCAGGCCTACCCATGGCCGGGCAATGTACGCGAGCTGAAGAACACGATCGAGCGCGCGGTGTCGCTTGCTGACGGAACGGAGCTCGGCATGAGCGACCTCTTGCCGGCATCGCAGAAAACGCCACCGATGCTCTTTCCAGGCGGGACCGCGCAACAGTTCGTCGACAATGAGATTCCTTTCAAGGACGCCAAGCAGCGTGTCGTCGATGCGTTCGAAGCGCAGTACCTCAAGGCGGTGCTCGACAAGCACGGCGACAACATCAGTCGAAGCGCCCGCGCCGCGGGGCTTACCCGCTACCACCTACGAGAGCTTGCGAAGCGCTACGGTTTA
>CAZHPJ010000075.1:0-9189 GCA_964534585.1 uncultured Sandaracinaceae bacterium
CGGGTGGCGCCGGCGGCATGGGCGGTCAGGGTGGCGCGGGCGGTGCCGGGGGCGAGGGGGGCACCGGCGGCAACTGCCCGGGCCCACAGACGATTCCTGCGGATCAGTTCGGAGCAGGCACGATCCTCGTCAAGCCGGGCCAGTCGATCCAGGAGGCGATCGATCGGGCAGCAGAGGGCACCGTGATCAACATTGAGCCTGGCGTTTACGAAGAACCCTGTAACCCGACAAACGGGCTCAACGTCACCAAGAGCGGAATCCACCTGATCGGGCAGAGCACGCCGCAGGAGCGCGTGATCGTCAGGAGCACGGTCGATCAGCGCAACGGCATCGTCATCGTGCCGCCCGTAGTGCCGCCAGCGGCCCAGCCCCAACTGTCGGCCAAGGTCGACACGCGGACCGACTGCATGGGCTGTCACACGGACATGGGGCCGCCCTTCCCACTGATTCTGGGCGTGCCAAAGGTAAGTCCGCTGGTCAGCGATGCCTGGCTCACCGACATCGTGATCGAAAGCATCACGATCCAAGGCTTCAAGAACAACGGGCTCTTCACCGAGCACGTCGACGGCTTCGTCTTCGATGACGTCGAATCGATCGACAATCTGAACTACGGAATCTTCCCCGTCCTATCGAAGAACGGCGTCATTCGCGACAGCTACTCCACGGGTTCGAGCTTGGACAGCGGACTGTGGGTCGAGACTTCCGAGAACGTCGACGTCATCGGCAACCTCGTCGAAAACAGCGTCAACGGCATCGAGATCTCGAACAGCGACGACATCCTAGTCATGGACAACGAGAGCCGAAACAACACGATCGGAGCCGCCATCCTGCTCCTGCCGGACATCTACGACAACAAAGACAGCGCCAAGCGCATCGACCTCGTCAACAACTGGTTCCACGACAACAACAAGCCGAATACCGCCCGGCCGGGTTCCATTCTCTCGTTCATTCCGAGGGGCATCGGCATCCTTTACGTAGGGGTGGACGACTCGGAGGTTTCAGGGAATCTGGTCGAGAATAACGACTTCGTTGGGATCGGCATCGTCGACTATTGCGTCCCCTTCCTGGGAACCCCGTTTGCCTGCACTCTCGACCCCACCATTACACCTGAATTCCTCGCAGATGCGACGGCCGAGAACAATCGCGTCGTGGGGAATACCCTGGTGGACAACGCAACGAACATAGATCCTGACAACGACTTCGCATCGTTCGCCGGCGACCTCGCGTTGCTTACAGGCGGCGACCACAACAACTGCTTCGCAAACAACGACTTCACGACGAGTTACTCGCTGATCGGACAACTACCGGAGTGTCCGGATGACCCGGGGACAGGCGGCGTTGGCGGCATGGGTGGCGGTGGAGCAGGCGGGGACGCAGGCAGCGGTGGAACGGACGGGGGCAATGGCGGATGCGCGGTCGGCAGCCCCGCACCGTCCCCGCCTTCGATAGCGTGGCTCGCCCTGCTGTGTTGCGCGTGGGCTCTATCCCTCAGGCGACGCTTGCGTCGGCGTTGACCGCAGAGGTCCGACCACTGCCGGAGATCTTCCCAGGTTCGATCCAATACAACGTCTAATCATGCCAAAAACGCGGGCGACAAGGCAGGCCGTACGGTCGGCTCAGCCCCAGCCGGAGATACAAGGTGGAACGTCGGCAACTGGCAGACGTTATGACCGACATCAAGGCATGCGTTTACATTGCGGCCGCCGGTGGGGCGGCACCAGCTCGGCCCCTCTTGCTGTCTGGTAACATTTATGTTACCAATACGAGTATCGAGGTTACGTGCCTATGAGGACGAGTACGGGAGGAGCCCCTTTGACATGTGGTTCAGGACGCTTGGGGCAGTTGCCGCGGCCAAGGTGACGGTAGCGATCGTCCGACTGCAACAAGGCCACTGGTCGAACGTCAAGAGCGTGGGAGCGGGCGTTCACGAGCTCAAGGTCGCTCATGGGCCAGGTTACCGCCTCTACTTCGGCAAGGATGGCGACACCATGCTCATTCTCGTTGGAGCCGGTATCAAGAAGAGGCAGGCGGCCGACATCAAAGCCGCGAAGATCCGATGGGCCGACTACAAGGCGCGCAAGAGAAAGAGCCAGTAACATGCCGCTTACACGAGACTTCAAAGCCACCATTCGTGATCGCGCGCAAACAGATTCGAAGTTTCGCAGCGCCCTGCTCGTCGAGGCTGCTCAAGCGCTCGTCGATGGCGAACCAGACGTGACCAAAGCGGTCCTGCGAGATTACATCAATGCCACGGTCGGCTTCGAGCACCTGAGCCGCCAAGTTCGGATTCCGAAAAAGAGCATCATGCGGATGCTGAGCAAGTCTGGAAATCCGAGCACCACCAACATGACCCTGATTCTCTCCTACCTAAGCGAACAAGAGGGTTTGCACCTCAAGGTTTCGCGTCTGAAAGCGAAAGCTCTGGAAGGAGCTGACCCACGTTGAGCAGAAAGTGAGCATGTCACACAACCTGTCCGCCTAAGTGACCGATAGGCGCAGTCCTCGACGCCGAGGGGTTGTGGTTGATGGGCCTGCGGACGGCCCCGTAAAGTCGGCGCTCTGCGCCGTCCACGGGGCTCACGTAAAGCGTGCCGCTTTGCGGCCCGTCACGTGCCTCCGCCTAGGGGCGAAGCCACGTGACAAGAAAGGGGAGGACGGCTGTCCTCCCCTTTCTTGTTTTACGTGGCGTCCCCACGGAGGTTTGAACTCCGGTTACCGGCGTGAAAAGCCGGGGTCCTGGGCCACTAGACGATGGGGACAATAAGCAAGGGAGGCTTGCGCCTCTAGGGTGGGCCGTCAGGGACTCGAACCCTGGACCGTCGGATTAAAAGTCCGCTGCTCTACCAACTGAGCTAACAGCCCAAGTACACGAAATTCCGTCAGCATTTTCGCTGCTCTGCTCCACTCCCTTTGGTTCGCGTGCCATTCGGTGTGGCCGGCCATATACGCCAAGCCGCTCAAATGTCCACTCTTTCGGGCCCCGTCGTCGGTCGCGGCGTGCCGGAAGTACCGCATATCTAGGGACTCGAGGTCGTCCGGGTCAAGTCCAAGCGACTCGGCCGCCGTGCGGAGATTTTTCCGGTAGTCCCACCGCATCCCCCGGCCGAGATTCCAGACCCTGAAACCGAAATGTCTTGTCGAATGTATGCTTTACGCTTAGAAGCGGCCGTTGGCCCGCCTGTGCCAACCTCGCGTGAGACACTCCTAGCCTTGGCTATAGGTGGTCGTTCTATGCTTCTTTCAGCAGAACCAGCTCACCTGCCAAGGAAGGAATACAACAACTAAACGAACGCAGTTGGAGGGTACGCAATGAGCGCAATCGATGAATTTCTTGCAAACAACGAGGCCTATGCCGGCCAATTTACCAAGGGGTCACTCCCCATGCCGCCCGCGAAGCAAATCGCGGTTGTCGTTTGTATGGATGCCCGGCTCGAGACGGGAGCTCTGCTCGGACTCATAGAGGGTGATGCTCATGTAATCAGAAACGCTGGCGGGGTCGTGACCGATGACGTGATCCGTTCGCTCACCATCTCACAGAGGCTTTTGGGCACCCGCGAGATCATGCTCATTCACCATACCGACTGCGGGATGTTGACCTTTACGGACGCTGATCTAAAGCAGCAAATCCTGGACGAAACGGGAATCAAGCCACGGTTCGCGATGGAGGCCTTCGCTGACATCGATGCAGACGTCCGCCAATCCTTAGCGCGGGTCAATGCGAGCCCGTTTGTTCCGCACAAAGATCAGGTTCGCGGCTTCGTGTTCGACGTGGGGTCCGGGAAGCTACGCGAAGTAAAATAGGCTGTCATTCCGCCGCGCGCAGCCTCGCCAGGACCGCTTCGGTGAACGCGGGCCGTAGGTAGAACCCACGCGGCATCGTCCACTGCACGGCGCCTTCTTCGTCGGGCGCGCGCCGGCGGCTCCTTCCATGCGGGGCCTTCGGGCGCACCTGCAACACCTTGCCCAGATGGCCGGTGATCTCTTGGATGTCGCCGGCTGCGATCATCTCGGCAAGCTGCTCCCAATCGGTCTGCAACAACCGCTGCTCTGCTGGGGTGGGCGCCCACAGGTACGCGCGACCGACTCTCCGATTGCGGAGTGGTGTCTCAGACGACGCCTCGACGGGGACGAACAGGACGCGCTCGAGCTTCTTGAGAACGGTGCTGTGCTCCCAATCGGTGTCCGCCATCGCTGCGAGTGAAATCGAGCACACGAACGTCGACTCCTTTGGCTTCCCCCGCGCATCCAGTGGGATGGTCTTTAGCTCGATCCCGAGCTCCACGAAATCCGGCTCTGCCCGCGAACCTGCGGTCGCGCCAAGGACCTTCTCTAGGATCTGCCCGGCAATTCCCTTGGCTCGCACGGCTTCGTCCGGTACCTCGACGTCCACGCGCGCCCCTAGCTCACTAAGCGATAGACCGGCGACTTCCCACGCGCGCGCCAAGAGCTCCTTCTCAGAATCAGGAGGCTCGACTAACCCTTTTGAAAAGGGGTCTGAGCCCTGCTTCACTAGTGGAGCTCGCAGACTTTGGTGCCGAAGAGGCGTTCTAGGCCGGTGAGGAGGGCGTCGCTAGGGTCTACGAAGAGGCCGGTTTCCGCGAGGTTGACGCGCCAGTCGCCTGCGGAGCTCAGCTCTAGGGTAACGGGGCAGGGGCCCGGGTATTGCTCGAGCATCGAACGCAGGGAGTCGAGCTTGCTGCGGTCGATGGTTTCGACGGTCAGGCGAACGGTGATCGACGTGGTGCGTTCCCGGAGCGCTTCGCTCAGGAGCATTGCCTCTTCGAGGAGGATCTTGGCTTCAGGTGCCGCGCTGTCGTTGTTGCGATCTAGCTCGTGCTTCACGCGGCCCGTGAGAAGGATTGGCTCCCCCGACTGCAGTGCCTCGCGAATCCCACGCTTCTCGAGTGGCTTAGGACGTACGATCACCTCGACGCGCCCGAGCGAATCTTCGATGTGGAAGAACGCCATCGTGTGCCCCATCTTGGTCCGGCGCTCGCGGTAACCCTCGACCGTGCCGCCGACGGTGATCTGCCGCTGGTTGCTGAGCTCGGTCACGCTTTCGGTCGTTGCATCGCAGAAACGAAGCAGCTCGCCTCGATAGCGGTCGAGCGGGTGCCCCGAAACGTAGAACCCCAGGGTATCCTTCTCGCGCGAGAGCTGATCGCGCGAATCCCACGGGCCGAGTACGGGAAAGCTTCCGCCTGGGTGCTCGTAGGCCTGCGCTGCGTCTTCCGCTCCCATCAATCCGAAGAGGCTCTCCTGGCCGCTCGATCGCTCCGCCTGGATCCGCTTGCCCCGCTCGATCGCTGGCTCGATGGCCACGAACGACTGTGACCGATGTACGTCGATGGCGGTATGAACCGTATCGAACGCCCCGCACTGGACCAGCGCTTCGATCACGCTCTTGTTGACGCGCCGCAAATCGAGTCGAGCGCAAAAATCGAACAGGTCGACGAAGGGTTGCTCGTGCGCTTCGCCCCCCTCGGGCCCTTCCTGCCGTGCCTCGAGAATCGCTTCGACCGCGCCCGTGCCCACGCCCTTGACGGCGCCAAGTCCGAAACGAATCTTAGGACCCATCGGATCGTGCACTTCCCCGTTGTAGCAAACCGGCTTGTGACGAAGACGCGCGACGTCTTGGGCGTCGTCCGGTGCATAGACGACTGTGAACTCGATTTCAGATTCGTTGACGTCCGGCGGCAGCACGGTGATGCCCATGGATCGCGCCTCGGCGACCGTGCGCACGACCTTGTCTATCTTTTCCTTGTCGGCGGTAAGCGTCGCGCAGGTGAACTCTACCGGGTAGTGCGTTTTGAGATACGCGGTCTGATACGTGATCAGCGCATACGCTGCCGAGTGACTCTTGTTGAAGCCGTATCCTGCGAAGTACGCCATCAAGTCGAAGACTTCCTCGGCCTTTTCCTGCGTGTGGCCCCGCTCGGTGGCGCCCTTGATGAACACAGTCTTCTGCTTGTCCATCTCGGAGACCTTCTTCTTGCCCATTGCTCGCCGCAACAGATCCGCGCCGCCGAGCGAGTACCCGGCCATTTCCTGCGCGATTTGCATGACCTGCTCCTGGTAGACGATAACCCCCCGAGTTTCTCGGAGAATGCCTTCGAGCGACGGGTGTGGATATTCGACCTCCTGCCGTCCGTGCTTGCGATGGACGAAGTCCTTGTCCATCTGCGCCCCCATGGGACCCGGGCGGTAGAGCGCAACCGCCGCCACGATGTCGTCGAACTGGTCAGGCCGGAGCTGCTTGAACAAATTCTGCATGCCACTCGACTCGAGCTGGAAGACGTTCGTCGTCTCGCCCGATTGCAGCAGTGCGTAGGTCGCCGGGTCATCCGTCGGGATCTGATCGATTCGGAAAGGAGTCCCCTGGCGGTCCGGCCGCCGGTCGATCAGCTTCGTCGTTATGTCGATCACCGTGAGTGTACGAAGCCCGAGGAAGTCGAACTTCACGAGGCCTGCCGCCTCGACATCATCCTTGTGGTATTGCGTGACGTAGACGTCTGGTTCGGGGCAGAACACCGGCACGTGATCCCAAATCGGGCCTTCGCTGATGACGACGCCCGCCGCGTGCATGCCCGCATGGCGTGTCAGGTTTTCGAGGGCTTGCGCCGTGTCGAGCAGCTCGTGTGCTTGGGCGTCCTGCTCATAGGCGGTCTTGAGCCGCGCCTCCTGCTCGAGGGCGTCGCTGATCGACACACTCTTCCCACCGACTGGCTCCGGAATCATCGTGGCGATCAAACCCGCTTCGCCCGGCGTCATTCCCATGACGCGCCCGACATCGCGCACGACGCTGCGGCTCTTCAGCTGATGGAAGGTCGCGATCTGACCGACGCTCGCTTGCCCGTATTTGTCGCGCACGTACTGAATGACGCGGTCGCGCTGATCCATGCAGAAGTCGATGTCGAAGTCCGGCATCGACACACGCTCTGGGTTTAGGAACCGCTCGAACAAAAGCCCGTGCGTGATCGGGTTCAGGTCGGTGATGCGAAGCGCCCACGCAACCAATGAACCGGCGCCCGAGCCGCGTCCGGGGCCGACCGGAACTCCGTTGTCCTTTGCCCAGTTGATGAAGTCTTGAACGATGAGGAAGTACCCGGCGAAGCCCATTTTCAAGATCACTGCGAGCTCGAGCTGGAGCCGCTCGTGATAGAGGTTCTCTTCGAAGGTTTCGCAGCGTTCCCGCATCTCCACCATTCGCCGCCCGAGACCTGCTACCGATAGTGCGCGGAGATAGTCTTCCTCGGTCGCGCTGCCTGGCACAGAAAAACGCGGAAGCCTCGGGTCCGCGAGCGGTGTTGCCTGGCCGGCGCACATCTCGGCGATCAAGAGCGTGTTCTTCGCCGCATCGGGGATGTGCGCGAAGAGGTTGAGCATCTGTTCCGGCGTCTTCAGATAGAGCTCCGAGGAGTGGTGATGCACCGCTTCCATCTCGCGGACGCTGCGCCCGGCCCCGATGCACTGAAGTACGAGTTGGGCGTGCGCAGAGTCGCGCTCGAGGTAGTGGCAGTCGTTCGTTCCGCCCAGCGGAAGCTCTAGCTCCTTGGCGAGCCGACCCAAGACCTCATTGAGTGGCCGGTTCTCGGGGAAGCCGTGGTCCTGAAGCTCGACGAAGAAGTGGCCGGGGCTGAACGAGTCACGGAGCTTTGCAATAGCGGCACGTCCGACATCTGGCCCCTTGTTGAGAATCTCCTGCGCCACGTAACCGCCCATGCACGCGCTCAGGCCGACGACACCTTTGCTGTGCTTCTGGAGCACTTCGAAGTCGATACGCGGCTGATCGTAGACGGCCATTCCGTCGACCCAACCCGCGCTGACCAAACGCACTAGATTTTGGTAGCCCTCCTGTGAGCTGGCCAGCAGCAGCAGATGATTGAGCTGATGGTTCTGCGGGTCGCGGCGATCGCCCGAGGTGAAGCTGACCTCGCAGCCAAGGATCGGCTTCACGTCGGTCCTCCGGCATGCGCGCACGAGTTGCACGGCGCCAAACATGTTGCCGTTGTCGGTCAGCGCGACAGCGGGCATGCCCATCTTACCCACGCTCTCGACCAGTTGCGGGATGCGGATGGCCCCGTCCAACATCGAGAACTCGCTGTGGACGTGCAGGTGAACGAATTCGGCTGCCATGGGCGGGCTGACTCTACTGTGCCCGCCCGGCCGGATCCACCGGACTTTCGCTCACAAGAGCAGGTCGAGCAGGGCGCCGATGTGTGCGCGCCGCCGCTTTCGGTCCTCTTCGCTAAAGCGGTTCTGGCCGAAGATCTGCTTGATGAGCGGATCGCGAAAGAAGTACACCACCAGCGCCCCGAGTATCGACACGTATACATCCCGCGGGTCGCGGCCTGGTTTGCTCGTTTGCGGAGCGTTGGAGGTAAGGCTTGCGAGGCCGCCGGCCATCGTGTCGTAGAAGGTTTTCATGGACCGTTCGATGTGGTCGCCTCCTGAGGTCATCTCCCAAAGCATGATGTGCACTTGGTTTGGGTGTTCCCAAAACAGATCGAAGCTCTCCAACACGACCTCCCGCACCGTCAGCACGTGGTGGTCGGCGTAGAGCTGCTCGAACAACTGTTGGTGGCGCCCGAAGAGGCGGCCCACGACCTCTTCGTAGAGGCCATCTTTGGAGTGGAAGTAGTAGTGAAGTAGTCCGTGTGTCACCCCGGCGCGCTTGGCGATGGCGACCATCCGGGCGCCATGAAAGCCTTGGTTGGCGAACTCGTCCTCGGCGGCGTCTAGAATGGTTTCCCGGGTTCGTTCCGCGTCGGCGTCTTTGGGTCGTGCCATCTCTTCGCCTAAGGCAATTTCACCGTCAGCAAAGGACCGTTTCTCACGGACACCTGGTAGAGAGCCTTGGTCGAACCGGGGGTCTTCGGCACGACCGAGCGATAACTGCGCCAGGCAAGCGACGTTTCAGGTCCGTCGTCGAATGCCACAGAGCTCGAAGCTGGCCGGAGCGGGCGACGCGAAGCATCGCTCAAGTAGATCTCGATCAGTGTTCCGTCGTCGACGACTTCGAGGTGGTAGTCTCCCACCATGAGTACCTGGCCACCGTGGCGGGCTTCGTGGTCGGTGTGAGGGCCTGCGCCATGGCGATGCGTACCCCCAAGGCCATATCGCACGAACGGAATCGCGCCGAGAATCAAGCCGATGGCGATCGCACCAGCCTGCTCGAGCGCCCTCATC
>CAZHPJ010000076.1:0-9180 GCA_964534585.1 uncultured Sandaracinaceae bacterium
ACATCGTGTTTCCCGAGGAGGTTGTCGCTTCATGGGACCCTCGCGTGAAGGCCAAGGCTTACTTCAAGACCACGATTCGCGATGTGTTTAGGCGACTCCCGCACGGGTATCGTTACTTTCCACGCGTCGAGCGGCACTATCACCGAGCGGTCAACGGGGCGATTCTCGGGGGCGTACCCAAGCATGCGTTCTGGGCAGAGTATCTGACCGCGATGACCCAGGTGCCGGAGTCGAGATGGAACAAGCCACATGCGCTCGGAACCCACCTTCTGCAGTCGGTCTATAAGAGCCACACGGGTGACGATCTGTATGCGTTCCCGCCCCCGTTCTTCTATCCCCTGCCGCCGGAGGTCAGCGCGCATTGGTTTCGCTTTTACGGCGACGGGGTCGACCCGATGGAAGTGATCGAGCCATCGACGTGCTGCGTGCATTGGTACGCATCGGTGCGCACCAAGAAGATCGTCGCGACCATGGACGAAGCGGCGTTGCGCCGGGTTGCGGGTCAGCAGCTTTTCGCTGCCCTAGCGACGCGTGTGCTCGACGGCGAGCTCATCGATCGATGAACGTCCGGTACCAGAGCTCGAGCATCATCAGCGCCCAAATCTGATCGCCCCGAGGCTCTCCCCGCCGGTGTTGTTGGAGTAACGCTTCGATGGCCGTCCCGTCGAAGAGCCCACGCTCGCGCGCGGTCTGGTCGAGCAAGACGTCGCGCGACATCGGGGCGAGGTCTTCCCTCATCCAGCGATCGACGGGGAGCCCGAATCCTTGCTTTCGTCGTGTCAGGATCTTCGCGGGGAGGAGCGGCTTGGCCACTTCTCGCAAGAGGAGCTTGGTCTTGAGCCCGCGGAGCTTCAATGCGCCCGGGACGGATGCTGCGAACGTCATCACTTCTTGGTCGACGAGCGGGCATCGCACCTCCAAGGAGTGCGCCATCGAAGCGATGTCGACCTTCGTGAGAATGTCGTCGGTCAGGTACGTCTGAATGTCGAGGTCGAGGAGGCGGTTGACCGGGTCGGAGGCCGTCGACGCCGCGTAGAGCTGACCAAAGCGGCGTGCGACGAGGTCTTCGGCGAACCGCTCGCGCATAGCCTGGCCGTAGAGAGCGACCCGATCTCCGTGAGGGATGTGCGCCGCGAGGCCGAGGAAACGAACGTGTTCCGGCTCCATCAGCCGGCGGCCGAAGTCGCGTACCTTCCGAGCGGCCGGGATTGGAATGCTTCCAAGTGTCTTGGCGAGAACTGAGGGCAGTGGGCCAGGGAGCCGCCGTAGCGCGCGCGCCGTTCGCGAGTGCGAATAGCGGCGGTAGCCCGAAAAGGCTTCGTCGGCGCCATCGCCGCTCAACGCGACCGTGACCCCAGTGCGCGTGTATTGGCAGAGGTACCAAGTCGGTAGCGCCGAGGTGTCGGCGAAGGGCTCGCCATAGTGGCGAACGAACTCTGGGACGACCGAGGCCATGTCGGGTTCGACCACGATCTCGTGGTGGTCGGTGCCGTATCGATTGGCCACCATCTGCGCATAGGGAAGCTCGCTGAAGTCTCTGCTCGTGAAGCCGACTGAGAACGTCTTGACCGGCTGTGACGACTGCATCGCCATCATTGCCACGACCAGAGACGAGTCGAGCCCGCCCGAGAGAAAGGCTCCAAGCGGGACGTCCGACACCATGCGAACTCGGACCGCTTCTTCGACGTGCGCGCGCAGCCGTTCGGTTAGCTCGGTCAGCGAGCCGGTCGCAGGTCGGTCGAATCGAACTTGGAAGTAGCGCTCGGGCTCACCAACGTGCCCCGCCTCGCAGATTAGCCGACAGCCGGCGGGGAGCTTGTGTACTCCCTCGAATGCGGTCCATGGCGACGGCACATATTGCAGGCACAAGAACGCGTCGATCGCATCGATGTTGGGCCGCCGCTCGAAATGGTCCGACTTGGCCAGCGCGCCGAGCTCCGATGCGAACACCAGGCCCCTTCGACCCCGGTGATAGAAGAGGGGCTTTTTGCCGAATCGGTCGCGCGCGAGCACCAGGCGCCGCCTCGGCCTGTCCCAGAGCGCAAGGGCGAACATCCCGCGCAGGTGATCGAGGAAATCCACCCCTTCCTCTTCGTAGAGATGCACGAGCACCTCCGAGTCGGACCGCGATCTAAAGGTGTGCCCCTTGGATTGAAGGTCACGCCGAAGGTCTTGGAAATTGTAGATCTCGCCGTTGACGATGACGGCGATCGAGCCGTCCTCGTTGGTCATCGGCTGGGCGCCCTCCGGCCGCAGGTCGATGATCGAAAGGCGACGATGGCCGAGCGCACAGGGGCCGTCGGTCAGGTATCCGTGGTCGTCGGGCCCACGATGCACCATCGCGTCGCACATTCGCTTGACGGCGTCGTCGTCCGGCGCGGCCGCTAGGTCGGCCGACAACATTCCAGCGATGCCGCACATGCCGCTAGGCCTCCTTTGGTTGTTGGGGCGCGCACCACGCGCGAAGCCACAAGAGGTTCACCCCGAGCGAAGTGCCGAGGCCGATGACCCCGACCTGCCCCAACGAACGGAGGCCGGGGCTGTCGGCCGTCATCAGGGCGCCGAACGCAACCATCGAGGTGAGAGTGGACGCGGCGACGGCCTTGTAGGTCGCGTACCTCTGTCGCGCGCCGTCGTAGGCCTGTGCCCAGCGAACATGTACGGCGCCATCGACCGCAAGACCGACCACGACGGGCACCGCAAGCAGGTTGTAAAGATGGAGATCGATTCCGAACAGGGTCAGCGTCGCCGCGAAGAAAATCGTGCTCAATGCCGTCGCGAGGAACACGTCGCGCGTAACCGAGAAAGAGCGACTCGCGATTGCAGTCGCGACGATCAGTCCGAGGAACACCAGAGCGAGAATCCACGGTGAGTCTGCCATCAGCGCGGGCGTCACCTCGCCGAGGAGAGCCGCAGCGGATGCGAACATTACCTTTGGGTGCGCCTCGCGCAATTGGTCGAGCCACGCAGCGAGCCGCTCCATGGCCGCTGCGTCCGAGCCCCGCAGCGGGACGTAGATGATACCGCTCTTGCCAATCGAGCCGTCTTTCAAGACGAGCGTGGCTGCGAGCCATTTGGGGATCTGGTCTGGCTGCGGAGGACCATCGACGTCGACCCAAGGTTCGAGCTCGTCGAGCTCCGCGAGGAGCTTCGTGTTTTCGTGTTTGATCGCTTTTGATCGCGCGCGTTCGAGCGTCGCTTTGAGCTTGGCCAAGATTTCAGTCTTTTCGTCCGAGTCTTCCGGGAAGATCACCTGTGCGGAGACTACGACCGGCTCGACGCCGAGTGCCTCCATGGCGCCTTGGGTCATCAACTCGTCTTCGAGCGCTGCGTTCACCGCCTCCCGCGACTCCCCAATGTAGAGCGCGTTGATGTTCCCGCGCGCGCGCATCAACGAGCCGTCGATGGTTTGTCCGATGCCCTTGGGTTGAAGCTTGCTCAAGTTGGACTCGAACCCGACCTGGAGGGCGAACGGAATGGCCAGAAGCCCCGCCACCAGCACGATCCACGCGAGGCGGCGAGCGCTCCGGTCCTTTGCCGCTGGCAGACGATGTGCTCTGTCGCTGCCGGGGACTAGGCGAACCATGCTCGGGAAGATGGCGAGCGTCCAAAGTAGCGTCACGATGATGCCGAGCGACGCGATCCAACCCATCTGGGAGAAGCCCTGAAAATCGGTCATCGAGAGAGCGCCGAAGCCACAGGCAGTCGTCAGGCCCGCGACCAACAACGACACCCACAGCTCTTGCACGCTTGCCTTCGCAGCCGTGGCTGGACTCAATCCCTCCGCGCGTGCGGATTGGTAGTGCATCAAGAGGTGAATGCCGAAGTCGATTGCCATGCCTGCGAGGATGGCGAGCGCAGCGGCGCTGATGAGGTTGATTTTGGGCTCGATGAGGACGACGAGCCCGACGGCAACGGCGAGACCGCTCAACAAGGGGACCATGAGCTGCACGACCGCCGTGAGATCACGAAAGAACACCAGCACCATCAGCAGTGAGCCCAGAGCGGCGAGGATCGACACCAGTCGCAGGTCGTTCAGGATGATGCCGTGCTCGAGAGGGGCCACACGGTAACGGCCGGTGACTTCGAAGCGCGTGCCTTCGGGTTGTGATTGGGCCAACTGCGCCATGACGGCCTCGGCGCGCTCCTTGATCATCCGGGCATAGCCGAGGTCTCCGGGTGAGCCGCTCAACATCACCTGCACGCCGCACACCGAACCTTCCTCGTTGCAAAGCGCTTGCGGCCCCTCTTCCCCTTCGGTGCCACCGCTAGCTTGCTTGGCGGATTCACCGGTGAGCTGTCGGAGCACCGTTCCCGCGGGGGAGCGATCGATCGCTTCTCGAACTTCTTCGCTGCCGGGAAGCTCCGGAGGGTCCGCGATGGTCACGCACAGCGGAGAGGCCTTGCAGACCTCCCAATCGAGCGTCTCTTCTGCGAGCTCGCTCCATTCGTAGAGGGTACCGGCGTCGACATAGTAGAGCGCGCGTTCGGCGAGCGCGTCCAAGCCATAGCTGGTCATGACCCACACCGTTTCGGGCCACTTCGCGAAAGTCTCTGCGAGCTGCGCGGTGAGGGCCTTGTTGCGGTCCGGGTCGTCCGAGGCGACGAGGATCGTGAGAGGTTCTTCTAGCCCGAGCTTGTCGCGCACCTCTTCGATCGACAGCACCGATACCGAGTCGTGTGGCAGGAGTGCCTCGACTCCCGTATCGAGCTCGAGTCCTCTCCCGATCCAAACTCCGAGTGCCGCGAGACCGAGCGCAACGACGAGTGTCAGGGCTGATCGCGTCACTGCGCGGAACTATAGGCTCCGGCATCCAGAACACAACTTCGGCCAAACCTTTGACCGTCCGCGATGCCCAGGTCGAATGTCTCCTGCAGTCCGCTGGGGTTCGCGTAGTCGAACTTGTCGATCTTGATCGGCTTCGACGGCTGCACCCACGTGATGCGTTTCGTAGAAGGGAGCGCGCGTTCGTACTTACGGCTGACCAAAACCAATGTGTTACCCGGCTCCTCGTCGGCGAGACGAACGGGGATGTTTTCGATCAAGCCCCCGTCGAGCATCTTGCGACCTCCAAAGTGGCCTTCCGGCAAAATGGGAGGTAGGCACGATGCTGCCAAGACCATGCTGATGTAGTCCTGCAGTGTGTGGCAGTCCGTCGCTCGCCCGACGAGCGGCTTGAAGCCGGCTTTTACGGGCCACCTGGGATGGATGGGATCTCTGCGAAGCGTCTTTTCCAGGCCGTAAATGCAAAGTGCCGTCGTCGCACCAATCGCCCCACCGAGCCACTTTGGGTACCCGCTCATCAGGAAGTGAACCGAAGTCTGCTTGAGAGTATCCAAGTCATCGGGTCCGACCAGCTCCTTCAGAGCTTCGCGGTACATGCGCGCATGTGGAAGTAGCGTGCCCCGCTTGAAAGGATTGACGTTCTTCCAGTGGATGTTCCTCGGGTTCCGTGCCGTGAAGTCTTTGAAGAGATTCAGCGCGTAGTGTGACCGGTCGAGGACTGCCGCGGTTGCCATCGCACAGCCCGCGCTGGTCGAGCCAGCAAACTTGACGGAGCTCTGGAGATCGAGCCCTGACTCCTTGGCGCCTTCCCAGAAGCCGAGCTGCCAAAAACAGCGGCTGCCTCCGCCGGCAAAGATCGCGTTCCGAAACTTCATTAACCCGCCATTACTGACCCGCTACGGCTTCGCTGTCGAGCCGAAGCGAGTTGCCTGAACCCGAAAATCGGGTAGACGAAGCGCCCTCACACGACTGCCCCGCTCGGGCATTGGAGTACCATCTATGCCGCCACTCGTCGTCTGCCTCGATCTCGAAGGAGTCCTCATCCCAGAGGTGTGGATCGCGTTCGCCGAGAAGACTGGGATCGACGCCCTGCGGCGCACCACTCGCGACGAGCCGGACTACGACAAGCTCATGCGTGGGCGGCTCGAGATCCTCGACGAGCACGGATTCAAGCTCTCAGACATCGACGACGTGATCGGAACGATGGAGCCCTTGCCAGGTGCGACGGAGTTTCTCGACGAGCTCCGCAGCCAGACGCAGCTGATCATCCTGAGCGACACGTTCTACCAGTTCGCAGCGCCCTTCATGCGGCAACTCGGCCAGCCGACGCTCTTTTGCCACGAGCTGCTCATCGACGAGACCAACCGGGTGACCGACTATCGGCTCCGGATCCCGGACGGTAAGCGCAAGGCCGTCGCGGCGCTCCAGAGCATCGGCTTTCGAGTGCATGCCGCCGGCGATAGCTACAACGACACGACCATGCTGAAGGAAGCGGATCGCGGCATCTTGTTTCGATGTCCCGACAACGTGGCCGAGGCGTTCCCGCAGTTTCAGCAAACCGATGCGTACAGCGAGCTGCTTCCCGCTCTGCTACGTTAGCCTGGTTCAGGTTGCCGAGTGCTAGGGAGCGTCGCCGTAAACTACCGCGTGCACCGCTTCAGCGGCTTTCACGATTCCCAAGCCCGGATCCGTCAGTAGATCTGTTTCGATGCTGCGGACTCGACCCGTTTGGCAAGCGGAGAGCGAGCGAAAGCCGGGGTGGCGGCAAAGGGAGCGCTCGGTGCCGGGGTTGGTGATGACCCACGCCGGGTCGAGGCTGAGTAGCTGTTCGTTGGTGTACGCGGGCCAGCCGTTGAATCCCGCTTCCGCCGCCACGTCGATGAGCCCTCCTGCGACGAGCACGTCGTGGAAGCTCGTGCCCGTGGCGCCACCGTAGAGCCGATCCCCGTGGATGCCGACGTACAGGCCGCGTCGTCTGTCCCCTTCGGCGATGCCCGCCGACACCGCTTCCAATTGACCCACGAGCTCATCGATCAGCGCCGTGCCGCGTTCAGGCACGTCGAGCACGGCCGCCAGCTGCCTGATGTTCGGCAATAGGGTTTGTAAGCCCCGCATCTCCCCCATATCGAAGACGTTGAGCCCGGCGTCTTTGAGGCGCTCGACCTGGCGCCGATCGATGAAGCTGTTGATGAATACGATGTCGGGCCGGAGCTCGATGATCGTTTCGATGTCGCGTGCATGCTCGACGCCGATCTTGTCTTTGTAGATTCGAGACGTCTGGGTCCGAAGCGTATGGCTGCTCACGGCGAGCAAACGGCCCGGCTCGATGATCTCGATCAGAACCTGGTCCGCGATGGTGCTCGTGCTGACGATGCGCGTGTACTCGCGTACCGGGACGCGCTCACCCGTCGCATCCTCGACGGTCCGCAGGGCCTTGCTCCGACCCTCGGTGGGGGATCTTTGCGAGATGGCGCTCGTGAGACCAACACTGGTCAGCACGGCGGCCAGAAGAAGCATACTGTTGAGGCTGTTGATCCGCTTCATGTCATTCCTCAGTCGCAGTCGCCGTATCGGCCTCGAAACCGAGCCGCGCGTTCTCGATGAGCTTCACGCCGTACACGGCACGGATGGGCCCGGCGCTCACCACGTTTGCGGTGTCGCCCTGTTCTACGACGCGGCCCTCTTTCAACAAGAGGGCGCGGTCGGTCGTGCTGCGGGCGTCGGCAAGGTCGTGCAGCACGACGATGAGCGTATGCTTGTGTGCGGCGAGCTTTCTGATCAAGCGCAACACGGCGAGTCCCTCGCCCACGTCGAGTGCCGAGGTCGGCTCGTCGAGCAACAAAATGGACGCGTCCGAGGCGAGCGCGCGGGCTAGCAGCACCCGCTGCTGCTCTCCAACCGAGAGTTGGGTGAAGATTCGATCGCGGAGGACATCGGCGTGCGCCGTTTCGAGGGCGTGGTCGATCGCCTCCTGATCGCTGCCAGACACACCGCCGAATCCGCTGCTATGCACATAGCGGCCCAGTGCGACGACCTCCTCGACCGACAAGGCAGACCTCAGCAAGCTGCGCTGCGGCACGTACGAAATTCGTTTGGCCCTTTGTCGCGGAGAGAGAGAGGCGACGTCGGTGTCGGCGATTTCGACGCGACCTTGGTAGGGCAGTAAGCCGGCCAGTGCCTTCAGTAGCGTGCTCTTGCCGGCCCCGTTCGGACCAAGCAGGGCGAGGACCTCGCCGGGGCTGGCGTCGAGTGTCACGTCTTGCAGTACGCGTCGGCCGCCCAAAGTGACGCTGACGCCCTTCGCACGCAGCGCCGCGAGCTCGGTGCCGTCACGCATAGGCGCGCTCCCGGCGGAGCCTAACGAGGAGTAGCAGGAACAACGGAGCGCCGATCAGGCCAGTCACGACCCCCAGCGGGATCTCGCTACGCGAAGGGATGACGCGCGCGATGACGTCGCAAGCGACGAGGAAGATGCCGCCTGCTAGCGCTGCCGCAGGAATCAACCGCCGGTGCTTCGTTCCTGCAAATGGGCGAAGCATGTGGGGCACGACGAGACCCACGAAGCCTACATTGCCGCCGACCGACACGGCGCCCGCGACCAACATGCTGACCCAAATCGCAGACCACCAGCGCACGGCGCCGACATTCGCGCCCAACGATTGGGCTTCCTCTTCACCACTCAACAGAAGGTCGAGAGATCGGCCCCAAGACCAGCAAGCCACGAGTGCGGCGGTGATCAGCGGGAGCGCGAATGCCAGTTGGCGCGGTCCGGTGCCGCTCACCGAGCCGAGCGAGAAAGAAACGACCGCCCTGCCAAGCTCCCAGGTTTCCTGCGCGATGCTGGTTACGAAGGCGCTCAAGCTCAAGAAGAGTGCGCTCAGGACGAAGCCGGTGAGTAGTAGAGCGAGAAGATCCTGCGTGATTCGCAAAAAGAGCAAGAGCACCGCGAGCGCCGCCAATGCGCCGAGGAAACATCCGATCGGGACAATCATTTCAGGAACGACGAAGGCGCTTCCGGCGCCAGCAAGCCCGTACGTGAGCAGGGCGACTTGTCCACCGAAGCTTGCGCCCGCTGTCGTGCCGAGCACGGAGGGACTTGCGAGCGGGTTGCGGAACAAGCCCTGCACGACGACGCCGCCTACCGCCAACGCTGCCCCGGCCACGAACGCCGCGGTCAGGCGATAGCCCCGCAGCTTCAGGTAAGTATCGCGAAGCGCCGGGTCCGCAAGGTCGCCCGATCCGTCGAGCGCGGCGAGCACTCCGGCGATGAGCAACAGCAAAAACAGCAACGGATAGAGCCGCACGGCGCGTCTTTACCACGCGTCCTGAGCTCGATCGATACGCTTCGCGGACGATTGACGGCGTCGGGGGGATCGGTCATCGTCGGCTCAAGC
>CAZHPJ010000077.1:0-9173 GCA_964534585.1 uncultured Sandaracinaceae bacterium
CCGGGTTTCGTGTCCGATCTGTGCCGCCATGCCGACATCGTGCTCTTCGGTGCGGCGCCGCCAGGACAAGGCGGCGAGCACCACATCAACGAGCAGCCCTACCACTACTGGCAAGCGCTCTTCGAAGACGAGGGCTACGAGCCATACGACTTCGTCCGGCCGCAAGTCTTGCATCGGCCGGAAGTGGCCACGTGGCACCGGTACAATCCGGTCCTCTACGTGCGAAGAACCTCGGCTCATGCGCTTCCCGAGGCGATTCTCGGCACGCGGGTACCGGCTGGAACACCCGTGTCCGATCTTTCGCCCGCGTTCTATCGTATGAGAAAGACGCTGCTTCGACGACTCCCCCCATCGGCCACGCGCGCGCTCGCGTTGGCGCGGAAAAGGCTCGTCCGCTAGTTCCGCTGGAAGCGGTGCCGCGGGCCAGAGCGACCGACGAGAGTGACGAGGGCGTCGACAGCCTTCAAGACCTGGGGTACCCGCCGGCGTTACGTGTTTGCAGCGTGTTAGGCGGGCGAATGGATTCGCGTTGCTGCCGCCAGACGCGTCGAATTCCCGGAAAGCTCACGAAAATTCCCCCTACGGTCCAGGGCACGGTTGCCATGAAGTGCCCCGCGATGGCGACGGACGCGGCCTGCTCAGGCGTGGCACCCATGAGCTCCAGAGCGTAGGCGCACGCGACGTGAAACGTGCCTATGAACCCTGGCGAGGATGGGATCATCGTCCCAACCGAAATGAAAAGAAGGACGACGAGGGGGGCGTAGAGTGGGAGCGACAGGTGGAACGCCCACAGCCAGCACTGAATCGTGAACATTCCGACGATCCGCGCGAAGAGGGTTATCCCGAGCGCGGTGAGCATCATGCTTGGGGAGCGCAGGGCTCCGAGGCCTTCCGAGAACCGCTGCGCTTTGTCGACGAGCCACGCCTGGGCCGTTGCGCTCAATGGGCGGACGAGCGCGTTCACGATGCCCGATATAGTCGACGGATGAGTAGCGAACCAAAGCGCCCCTGCCACGCAAGCTACGACGATTCCGGTCACGAGAAAGAGGCGGTCGGCGTGGCCAAGATCGATGGTCAGGATCGGAGCTGCGACTGCCACCAACATTAGGAGAGAGATCAAGTCGATGAGCCGGTCGAGCCCAACGACGGCGACCGTTGAGCTACGGGAGATCTGCCCGGCACGAGCTAGCAAGTCGATGCGTACGAGCTCGCCCAGGCGAAAAGGAAGCAGGTTGTCCGTGACGTAACCCGAGAGCCAAGCCAGAAAAGACTCGGAGAAACGATAGCGGCGAAGTGGCAAGAGGAGAACTCTCGTGCGAGCGGCGTTGAGGGCCAAGACAGCTCCCCTCGTCAACACACAGGCAGAGAGAATCCACAGGTTCGCGGATCCGAGAGCCGACAACAGTTGTTGCCCATCGACCCGCCTCAAGAAGTAGTACAGCGCGATGCCGGAGAGCGCGAAACCGAGGCCCATGATCATCCGCTGCTTGGGCTTGCTTCGAGGTCTCCTCATTCGCCCGCGAGCTCTACGCGTTGCTCGAAGAAGTCGTAGACATCTGGCAGAGGCGCCCCTTCGTTTCCAAGAACGCCAGCAGATATCGATGCAAGGGAGCTTCCAACATACATGCCCACGGCCATGGGCTCGCCCGCGAGCCGAGTCAGGCTTGCGCCGGCGAGAAAGACGTCCCCCGCTCCGACGGCATCCACCTCATTGACCTCCAACGCTGGAAGGTAGTGCGTTCGCAGCCGTTGTCCTTGCTGCTGCGGCGGCTCGAATGCAAGGGAGCCTCGGCGTCCCATCGTAACGATTAGGCCCCTGGCATCGCTTGCTGCATAGTAGCGGCTCGCGAGATTCGAGATACCGCTTTCCGCGTCCGCCAGTGCAAACCGTAGCTCGTCTTCGGTAGGTGTGGCCAGTTGGGGGCGGCGGAACTTCAAGATGTTGGCCTGACCGTTGGTACTGACGTCGGCGAAATAGGGTTTCCCTGCCCTCGCAGTAAGGTCCGGGATCGCGTTGGCGAGTGTGCTGCCAAACAAACCGTAACCAAAGTCGGTCACGATCAGACCGTCGTGCGACTCGAGCAATTCGCCCAGGGCGCCTATCAATTCGGTGGTTGTCTCGATCGGGATGGGCGCTGGATTGCCACGATCGACTTTGAAGAGCTTCTTTCCACCGACGATGAATCGCGTCTTGGTGTACGTGCTCCGGCCCGGGACTGCCAGATTGCGCACCTCGGCGCCGCACCGCCGCAAAGTGCTTTTGATGCGCTCAAGACCCTCATCCTCGGCGCAACAGGTCACCAACGTCGCCTTCGCGCCAAGCGCCGCAGCTTGTCGCGCGATCAAACCAGCTCCGCCGACGAACCACTCCTCGCTGACAGGTTTGACGGACACGATCGGGCTTTCAGAGGCCACTCGCGCCCCTTCGCAGTGGGCGTAGTGATCCACAATCGCGTCGCCCAGAACGAGAATTCGGAGATCGGAGAACCGGGAGATGGCGTTTTTCAATCTCGCTGGCGTGATGTCGTTGATTCGACAGAAGCGCTGAATCTTCTGCTGTTCCATGTCCAGCGTATTGCGCTTGCGACGACCGATCTCAGTGGACGAAAAAATCACGTCACCAGAGCCGAGTACGACCCGCCCCCCGTATGACTCGACGATCTTCTTCTCGTTGGCGAAACGAGGGTCGTTCTTGGATTCGTATTCCCGGCCTTTGACGTAGATGTCGGGCTGAAGTGCATCGAGGACGGGGCCCGCCCACTCGTCTTCGCTGAGAGCCACATAGTCGACGCAACCAAGCTCCGCCAGATTGTCGAGCCGCAAGTCCTCTGGGATATACGGTCTCTCGTAGCCCTTCATCACGACATCATCGCTGCTTACGGTCACGACGAGGATGTCGCCGAGGCTTCGGGCGAACCTGAGATAGCGAATGTGCCCCGGATGCACGATGTCGAAACAGCCGTGGCACTGGACCACAGTCTTGCCCTGCTCTCGCAACCGGTCGCGTTCAGCGACCAAGTCGGCGATCGAGAAGATCTTGCGGTCGGACTCAGGCGTTCGCACGGGTCTTGCTCCAGGCTACTAGGACGTCGATGAGGGCATCGCGGTTTGAAGGGTCGAGCTCCGGCGATACAGGAAGGCTCACAATCCGTCGCACGAGAGACTCCGTGTGAGGCAGGGCGATAGGACCTAGCGACTCGAGTGCTCGCTGTTTGTGGATTGGAATGGGGTAGTGCACCTTGACGTCGAAGCCTCGCTTTGCAAGATGAGCGATGAGGTCGTCGCGTTCGTCGTGCCGAATCACAAACGTGCTGAACGCGGGCTCGCAAAGTTCGGTCACCGCGGTGAGCTCGAAATGGGGTCGGAGCGCCTCCCGGTACGCCGCCCCATGGCGCCGCCGCGCCGCCGTCCAGTCGTTCAAGTAAGGGAGCTTGACCTTGAGAATGGCGGCTTGCAGGGCATCGAGGCGCGCATTCTCACCTGGGCAATCGACGTGATCCCGATCGCGGTGCCCGAGCGAGCGGAGCCTCCGCAGCAACTGGGCCTGGTCTGCGTTGGCGGTCGTGATGAAGCCCCCATCGCCGCAGGCCCCTAAGGTCTTCAGCGGGTGGAGCGAGAAGCAACCCGTTCCGAAGCTTCCGACGCTCCGGCCGCGGTACGTGGCCCCGATCGCCTGCGCGCAGTCTTCGATCAGATGCAGTCCATGCTCGTTGCAGAAGCGTTCGATGGGGTCCATGTCGCAAGCGACACCTCCGAGGTGCACGGGCATCACAGCCTTGGTGCGCCCGGTAAGCTTGGAAGGCAGCAGATTCGGATCCATCAGTGCGGTGTCGGGATCGACGTCGACGAACACGGGCGTGGCGCCCACGAGTAGGATCGACGTCGCCGTAGCTACATAAGAGTGCGCTACGGTAATGACCTCATCGCCTGGTCCAATACCCGAGGCGCGCATCGCCAAAGTGAGAGCGGCCGTCCCAGAGCCAACTCCGATGACGTGTTCGACCTCGAGTTTGCTTGCGAGGTCACGCTCGAAATCTTCCACCTCCGGGCCGTTGATGAGCTGTCCGTGACACAAGACACGATCAACCGCTTGGAGTATTTGCGGCCGTAAGGCCGCATTCTGTTTGACGAGATCGACGTAGGGTACCGCTATCATGAAGCTTGCTTTGCGACGTTTCTCCAAACGTCGGGTTGCTCCTTCATCCAGGCCACGTTTCTGTACACCGTCGATCGGCTATCCGGAACCTTGCCCGAGCTGTAGGCGTCTCGAAGCTCCTTGACCGCCGTGACGAGGTCGCGTTGCGGTTCAAAGCCAAGCAGGTCGCGAGCCTCGTCAGCGCAAAGATGATACGAGCGCGGGTCGTCTGAGGGGACGGTATCGATGGGTAGCGACGAATCCAGCTCGTCCCGGATCATCTCCGCCAGTGACATTACCGACGCGTTTGCCCGACTAACGTTGAACGCCTTCCCCGAGATTTTGGCGGCTGGAGCGGTGACCAGCGTGCGGTAGAAGGCGCTCAGATCGCGGATATGAACGTTGGGCCGCATCTGGGCGCCCCCGAACACACGGATTCGACCGTCCGTCAGGCCTTGGTCGGTCAACAGGTTGATGGTCAGGTCGAGCCTCAGGCGCGGAGAGTAACCGCATACCGTTGCGGAACGCACGGACACTCCCACGAACTGGTCATCGACCAGGCCGTTCAGGACTGCCTCTCCTTCTGCCTTGCACTTCGCGTAGATGGTGATCGGTTCCAGCGGAAGGTCCTCGGTGACGTTTTCGGTGTCCTTGATTCCATAGACGCTCGCCGACGATGCGTATAGGAACCGCTTAACAACATGTCGCTTCGCGGATTGCATCAAGTGACTAACCGCATCGAGGTTCACGCTTCGTGTCACCTCTGGGTCGAGCTCCGAGCTAGGATCGTTCGAGATCGCCGCGAGATGAATGATCGTGTCGAAAGAACCTTCTTTCAGCACGGAATCCACGTAGTCGAAGTCACGGATATCGCCCTGTAGTCTTCGGCATCGCTCGTGCACGATCGGGTCGGTGTGCGGATCCGTTCCATACAGAAACGCGTCGAGCACAGTCACGCTGTAACCCTCCTTGATGAGCTCCGGCACTAGCACTGCGCCGATGTAGCCCGCGCCCCCTGTCACGAGTATCTCCTTGCTGGACATTTCCACCCCTTCTCCTTGATACGATATCCTAACCACTGGATGAATGAAAAATGACGACATTCGGGGTCCTCTTCGATATGGATGGAGTGCTTGTCGATTCGGCATCCCTGCACTTGCGGGCCTACGAGCAGGTTTTTCGGGAGGCCGGGCTCCGCTTTCCCGATGCCGTGCGGGATGCGGTTCTGACCGGAAAAACGCGGTCGCACGTTCTGGACCTGGCGCTTCCGGCTGCGAGGGTTGACCTCAAGAGAAGGCTGTCGGAGGCAAAGCCCGAAGCCCTAAAACAGATACTCAAGGAGCATAGGGACTGCAGCATGCCCGGCGCGATCGAGACGGTACGTGCCCTCATGAGCGCCGGCGTCCCGATGGCTGTGGTCACCAATAGCCGGAGCCCCGAGATCTGGATCGAGAAACTCGGGATCTCGGAGCAAATACAAGTTGTCGTTACCGGAGACGATGTGTCCTCGTCCAAGCCCTCGCCTGAGGGATACCTTCTTGGTGCAGAGCGACTCGGCGTACCTCCTGAGCACTGCCTTGCGATCGAGGATTCTCACGACGGCTGGACTGCTGCGAAGCGCGCCGGCATGCGAGTTGCCCTGGTGGCCGACCAGCGGCCGGACTGGACCGGTGTCGGCGTCGAGGTGATGCGGCGGCTCGATACGGCGCGCATTCTGCGCCTGCTCGAGATTAGTTTGCCAACTCGCCGGTAGGAGGCTGGTCGTCGGTGTATCGGCCGGGGCCCATTTGGCCATTGGGGATCTGTCTTCCTGCAGCGTCTTCGATCGGCACCAGCTCCAGCCCACACGTCTTCGCGTCCCGCAACGAAATGTAGCCTTTGCGACCAGGGAACGTAGCCAACAGCCTTTGGTCTTGCTCGACCGATAAATGGTTGGCCCAAATAACGTCGTTCTCGAAGTCTGGGTCGTTGACCGGCCACCAGAAGACGAAGTGCCGAGGCGGGGTCCTCAGACCGGGGATGCACCTCGCGGCCCACGGGAGGTTCACAAAAATGACGGCATTGTGGATGTTGCTGCGCTCGATGGCCTCAGGTGCCCCCAGCGTCATGGTTCCGATCTCTCCAACGGCGCGTAGGCGATATGGGCTGAACAACAACAGCGATCCCGCGACGAACGCCAAGAGTAAGTTTCGCGGAAACGCAACCTGCTGAGGGGAAATCCTCTCCGCCCAACTCGTGGCCCGCTGGCATCCCAGCATCGTCAGGACCAGCACCGGCAAGGCCATCTCGAACCAATGCGTCGGGCCAAAGGTATCGATCCCCGCGTCGAAGACCCAGAAGTGCGTCACTACATACGTCCCGACGCTCGCCCACCACCATGAGGCGCGTCGAAGGCCGATCGCAAACGGTAAGAACGCAAACGACAACGGCCAACCGAATAGCGACATGTCGAGACGCAATAGTCCAATGCTGACTGTGCTGAGCTGCTTAGAGAGGCTTCCGTCGCCGAGCATCACGGTCCCATTCGCTCGCGAGGGCATCACGTGCGAGAAACGCAAGCCGTTCTCGATTCCATACTCGAAGGCGCGTTGATACGCGACTCTGAAAGGCGAGCCAGTTTGCTCCGCGTTGACGAGGAGGAAAAGAGCGGCCAGCCCGATCGTCGGCAGCGCAAACCAGAGAATGTTGACGAATTGCCGTCTCGTCAGTTGCCTCCACAACCACAACAGGCCCCACGGCAATGCCACGGCCACCGCGGACGCCGGACGAATGAAGAAAGCAAGCCCGAGGAAAAGCCCGAAGCCGAAATGCGTGCTACGGCCGCCCCCGCGCAGGGCGAGGATCACGAACCACATTGCGTACACCAGCGTGCCGAGGGCTGATGTGTGAGACATCTCGGTGGCCGCCGCGATTTGAATCATGGGCGACGTCAAGAACACCACCACACCTAGGCGGGCCCAGGCCACGCCGACAATCCTCTTCAGCAGCTCATGCAGCGCCGGGACTGTCGCTCCTGAGACCAAGGCATTGACATAGCCCGTCGCACCGATCGGGAGGCCAAGAGCCATGATCGCGGGCCAGCCGAGGAAGTACTGCGAGAACATTCGTCCATCGTTGACGATGAACGCATGGTCGAAGAACAGCTTGAGAGGATGCGATGGAACCGTGAGCCGGCCCGACGCTAGTAGCTCCGCAGAGAAACGGTAGACCGACTCATCGTCGGCGACAGCTCCGCCTTGGAGCACCAAGTAGCGGATCGCCGCCGGCATGATGACTCCGAGGCCCGTAGCGACAGGGAGAAACCAGCGTGCCTCTCCCAGGGAACGCCGCGATCCGATGCGAGTCACTCCGACCGCAACGCAGATCGCCCCTGTGCCTCCGAGGAGCGCATAGAACATCGTGAAGGCGACGAACCGGTAGCTCGGGAAGCCGATATTTCCGAGCCCCAATGCGTGTCCGTCGTGGGCCGGGGCCATGATCTGGAATGCTGCCCACAAGGAAAGCCCCAGGAAGATCAACCAGAGCGCGGAGGTGTTGTCTTGCGGTTTAGCCAAGTCGGGACGATGCTAGCCCAACCCGTTGTGACGACATAAAAAGAATGCCGAATCGGACGACTTCGGACGAACCGATGCGACGTGGATCCCGTTGTTTGGTTGGAAGGGGAGACTGTTGCTAGTATCGGGCTTCGTTTCACATGAGCAGTACCCTCGCAGACTCCGAGCACGCACCTTCCGACGAGACCCTCGTGGTGGTCGTGCCCTGCTACAACGAGGAGGCGAACATCGAGCAGACGGTTCAATCGATCCGCTCGGTTGCGTCCGAGCTTCCCCTCCGCATCGACGTGCTGCTCATTGACGACGGATCGTCCGACGGAACGAAGGGGAAGATCTCAGACATCTGTCGAGCCTACGGATACTCCGCCATGTACAACGCGCGGAACCGTGGGGTGGGATGGTCGCTCCTCGAGGCGTACAAGCGGATCGATCCAAGGCATTGGGTGACGATCATGCCTGGCGACAACGAGATCGACTTCGCTTCGATCAAGGGCTTCGTCGAGTTGCGAGACGAGCACGATTTGATCCTCGGCTACTTGCAGAATCCCGTGATCCGTCCGCTCAGGCGCAGACTGTTCTCCGTCGCATACATGCGCACGGTGCAGATCATTTACGGGTTCCCGTTCCGTTATCTCAACGGAATGAAGCTTTTTCGCGCTGACGTGTTCAAGGGAATCGACGTCGAAGCGTCTGGTCATGCGTTCAATTCCGAATTGCTGGCGAAAGCAATCCTTCGCAACCCCTCGCTTCGAGTAGGCGAGGTTCCCTTCGTGGCCCGAGGGCGCGCGACAGGAAGCTCCAAAGCGATCCGTCCGTCGGCAGTGGCGCAATCGGTGGTTGAAGTCGGCCGGGGTTGGCGTTCCGTCGCCCGCTTCCGCGATAAAGTCACCCGAGGTAGCTAGGCGCGTACTAGCTCCGCCAGGCAGGCAGCGACTCTGTCCATGTCAGCTACCCCGTACCGCATGTCTATGGGGATCGAGAAAGATCGTTTTGAAAGCCGGGAGTGTTCTTCCGGCACCCCATCCAGCAATGGATCGTCGAGAGGCCACAGCCGAGAAGGATAGATTCGGTCCGCAATGAGGCCCGCGCGAACCCGGTAGCACTCTTCTACCTGGTCGAAGATGCAGAATGCAGCGAAGGGTACGTTTGCATTTGATAGTGGCGCGAGAATCCGAAAAGCTGGTCCGTTTGGGACTTGCCGAAACAGAGTCTCGAAATTGCGTAGTTGGATGCTGTCCCAATGGGCTAACGGAAATGTCGCTAGAGTCGCGCGGGAGAGTGGCGTGATCGACGAGATCTCCCGTCCGAGCAGACTATCCTCACCTGACTCGAGCGCTGGACGAAACGCTTGCTTGGTAGTGGAGTGCCCCTCTAGGTACGAGCGCTTGAGCAGCATGCCCGTCAATTTCTCGAACGCCCCCAGTTGGAGCGGTGACGTCACCCTAGGCGCTTCGGGCAAACCGTGCCCTCGCGGCGACCAAACC
>CAZHPJ010000078.1:0-9170 GCA_964534585.1 uncultured Sandaracinaceae bacterium
TGTTAAGACGAAGACTAATTTAAAGAATTATAGATCTTACGTGGTGGATAAACAGGCACAGTCCTCTAGGAAGTGAACCAAGACATGGAGCTCATAATCGACAAGCAACAGTTCCTCCGTGGTCTAGCGCGTACCCACGGCGTAGCTGATCGCAAAAGCTCGATGCACATCTTGTCGAACGTGTTGCTTACGACTGAAGGGCCCGATCGTCTTCGTTTGTCGGCAACGGATTTGTACCTCGGTGTGACTGCGGTCGTTTCGGCAAACATCAAAGACGGCGGCACCATTGCTGTTGCTGCAAGAACGATCTTTGATATCGTCAAGAACCTTCCCGAGGGAGAGGTCAGCTGGAAGCTCAGCGATAGCCATGCGGTCGAGCTGAGTTGCGGCAAGGTGCGCTACCGAATCCCAGCTATGCCGGGTGAAGATTTCCCGCCGCTCCCAAATCCCGGTGATGCGGATTTTGTACATCTCGATGCTGGGCGTCTCGCGGAATTGATCTCGCTGACTCAGTATTCGATGTCTCATGATGATACCCGGCCACACCTAGCGGGGACCCTCTTCGAAGGTGACGGGAAGGTGGTTCGGATGGTGACCACCGACGGCCATCGCCTCTCGAAAGCCGAGCACAAAATCAGCGGTAAGGGCGCGATGATGAACTTCAGCATGCTGGTTCCCCACAAGGGAATAGGCGAGCTCAAGCGTCTTCTCGACGACGTCAAAGCGGGAAAGGGTAAGGGCGACGAGGCGACAACCATCGGCATCGCTACGGCCGGCGGAAATGCGTTCTTCCAGCGGGAGGACCTGTGTCTGAACGTGAAGCTGGCCGACGAGAACTTCCCACCCTACAACAAGGTCATTCCGAGTAAACAGAGCCGAACGGTCATTGCCGCCCGCGGACCATTGGTCGAGGCCTTGAGGCGGATTAGCTTGGTTGCCAACGACAAGAGTGGTGGCGTGCAGCTGACGATCGAACCCGGTCTGTTGCGGCTGCAGAGCCAGAACCCCGAGGTTGGCGAAGGCAGTGAAGAGGTCGACGTCGACTATGCGGGCGATGAGCTCAAGATCGGCTTCAATGCACGGTATCTGCTCGATGCGCTGAGCGCGTTGCCGTACGACGAGATCGCGATCGAGCTCAGCGGGGAGCGTGACCCTGGGGTGCTCAAGCCCGTTGGCGACAATTGCGATTTCATCGGCGTTATCATGCCCATGCGCATCTAGTCGAGCGGGCAGGGCGTTGATCTCGGACTCGCGGCGTGCGGAGACCCCCAACCGGGTGACGGCCCTGCGTGCCCGTGGCTTTCGGAACCTCCGATCGCTCGCGTTCGAGCCCGGCTCGCACTTCAATGTCATCCACGGTGACAATGGGGCCGGGAAGTCGAATCTCCTCGAAGCGATTCACTATCTCGGGGCCCTGAAGAGCTTCCGCGGCGCGAAGACCGATGATCTAATCGCGCTCGACTCGGACAGCGCCACTCTCCAAGCCACTTTGCAAGGAGGGCCGGCTCCTCACAGCCTTCAAATCGACATCGGGCGTTCGCAACGCCGGCGTTTGCTGCTCGATGGCAAACGTCCGCGCTCGACGAGCCTGTGGCACCAGACCGTCCGGATGGTGTTGTTTCATCCGGGAGACCTCGTCCTGGCTTCCGGCTCACCGGACAAGCGGCGCGCGTTTCTCGATCGGATGCTCGAACAAATGGATCCGATCTACAGCTCGACGCTCGCGAGCTACGAGAAGGCCCTTCGCAGCCGCAATCGATTGCTCAAGGAAGAACGTACCGACCCTCGGGCGGTTCGGGCGTACGACGCCATCCTCAGCAAGGCAGGGGCCGTCGTGGGGCAGGCCCGGCGACGCCTGATCGAAGATCTTGCCCCAAGGGTCGTGCGCGCGTTCTCCGACGTGTTCGCCGGTGATACCCCGCTAGGCGTTCACTACTTGCCGCGCGTCGAGCCAACGGAGGAGGCGATTGCCGAGGCGCTCGAGCGCTCGTTCGACAAAGACCGGGCGCGTGGTTTCACCGCGGATGGTCCGCACGGGGACGACCTCGGGCTGCAGCTACACGAGGTTGGCGCCCGCCATCACGGCTCGCAGGGGCAGCACCGCACCATCGTCCTCGCGCTCAAGACGGCGGAGCTCGACCTGCTGAGCGAACGCACGGGCAGGGTGCCCATCCTGTTGCTCGACGACGTCTCGAGTGAGCTCGACCGTAGCCGAAACCGTCGATTTTTCGAGGTGTTGAGCCATGCGGGCGGTCAGGTCTTCCTCACCACTACGCATCCGGAGTTCATCCTGCTCGAGAACGACCGGGTCGACTTTCACGTCGAGGACGGGCGCATCACTCGATGATCTTTGCGCTCTTGATGTAGTCGAGCTTCGGGAAGCCTTTTCGGAGGTAAGCGTTGCCCTGAGCTTGCATCAGCCCCTGCGAGGGCCCGCTGCCGCGGGGCGCCCCTTCGCCGTAGCCATCATAGAGCGCTTCGGCGGGGGCCATGTCTTTGACCTTGCCGAACGGCGCGAAGCCCATCCCGTCGAGGCGCGAGTTGTCGGCGAGGTTGATGAAGAACTGGGTCGTACGAGAGTTCGGGCCCGAGGTCGCGAATGTGACGGTGCTGCGGGCATTGCTGGCCTTCACCGGATCGTCCGGGATGCGCTTCTCGCGCCACTGTGCGTTGACCACCGGGTCACCGTGGATACCGACTTGCGCCATGAAACCACTGATGACGCGAAAGAATGCGACGTCGTTGTAGTAGCCGTTTTGCACCAGCTCGTAGAAGCGGTCGGCGCCATGCGGTGCCCAGTCACGGCGCACATCGATCACGATCGTGCCTTTGGTAGTGTCGAGCTCGACGGTGTACCGAGCGGGTGCTCGTCCCTCGTCTTGGGGCACCTCGGTGGCCTCCTCTTGCGTTGGCGCAGGGCTTTCTTCGCCTTGGCTCTTGCTCTGTGCGTCTTCTTCCTTTGGGCACCCAACGAGGAATGCTCCGGCTACGATGAATAGGGCTGCGGTTCGCATGCGCGTACCTTGGCAAGCCCGGGCCCGAGCGCAAGTCGTAAACCGGCTAGGAGTCGAACAGGCCGCGCAGCTTCTTGAGGAAGCTTGCCTGTTGTGGATGGCTTTCATCGCCGATCTCTTGCGCGAGCTCGGTGATCAGCTTGCGCTGACGGCGGCTCACTTCCTGTGGCACCTCGACGACGACGGTCACCAGCTCATCACCTTTGCCGTAGCCGCCGTAGACGGGGATTCCTTTGCCACGAAGGCGGAATACCTTACCAGACTGCGTGCCGGGGGGGACCTTCATCACCACGTTACCCTCCAGTGTGGGGACGTCGATGCTTGCGCCGAGCACAGCCTGGGGGAACGATATCGGGACCGACACCAAGATGTCGGCGCCCTCGCTTCGAAACAGGGCGTGGTCGGTGACTTTGATGTTGATGTGAAGATCACCGTTCCCACCGGAGCTGGCCTCGCCTGCGCCGCGGACGGTGCGGACCGCGCCGTCTTGAACACCGGCGGGGATCTTCACGTTCATCGATTCGGAGCGCAGCTTGCTGCCGGTGCCCTTACAAGTGTCACATGGCGTGGGGATACTCTTGCCGGTTCCGCGGCACGCGTGGCACGGGCGCGCAGCTGCAAATAGGCCGCGTTGATATTTCACCTGCGCGCGGCCCTGGCAGACGTTGCATTTGTGCACGGGTGTGCCTGGCTTCGCGCCCGTTCCGTCGCACGTGGTGCAAGGCGCGGGCCGATTGACGTCGATCTTCTTGTCAACACCGAGCGCGGCTTCGACGAACGAAATCTCCAAGTCGTAGGTGAGGTCTCGACCTCCGCGGCGCTTGCGGCGACCGCCGCTGAACACCTCGCCAAAGAGGCCTTCGAGTATGTCAGTGACCGCGCCGAAGTCGCCGGCTTCGAAGCCGGCGCCGCCGCTCTCGAATGCGGCGTGGCCGAAACGGTCATACTGCTTGCGCCGCTCGGGGTCGCTGAGGACGGCGTACGCCTCGCTTGCCTCTCTGAAGGAATCCTCGGCTACCGGGTTATTCGGGTTGCGGTCGGGATGATACTTCATCGCGAGGGCACGATAGGCTTGCTTGATCTCGTTGCCGTCCGCGGTGCGGGTGACTTCGAGAATCACGTAGTAGTCACGTTTGGACACGGGTTTTCGGAGTGTAGACGCGGGGCCTGAGCGCGCAAACGGCATGGAAAACTGTCCCAGAGTGTGGGAGGGGAGGTAAATGTCGGCCATCGAGCTCGAGATGGGAGAGGATGACGCCGGGGAACGGCTCGACGTGGTGCTTACCCGCCGCGTGCCCGAGCTGAGCCGCTCCAGAGCCAAAGCGCTCATCGAGGAAGGGGGCGTTCGGGTCGACGGGCGGTCGGTGAAGAAGAGTTACGCCGTGGCTGTTGGCGACCGCGTCACGCTCGCAGGCCTTCCGGGACCGGCGGATTTCTACGCCACGCCGGACCCGGATCTAACGCTCGAAGTGCTCCTCGAAAACGAGTGCTATGTCATCGTCGACAAACCTGCAGGGGTCCCGAGTCATCCACTGAAGGAAGGCGAGCTCGGCACCTTGGCGAGCGCACTGGTCGCGCGCTATCCAGAGATGAGCGACGTTGGATACAGCAAGCGCGAGCCGGGTATTCTGCATCGACTCGACAACGACACCTCGGGCGTGATGCTTGCCGCTCGTGATCAAGAGACGTTCGACGAGCTCCGCAGACAACTCCAGGCCGGCGAGATCGAAAAACGATACCTCGCCCGCTGTCGAGGCGTCGTCCCGGCACCGATGGTCATCGACACGTTGATCGCACGCGACCCTCACGACCGCCGTAAGGTTCGCGCGTGCACCGACCCACGCGAGATCAAAAGGCTCCACGCCCAACCTGCAAGAACGGAAGTGCTCAACAGCACCCCCGCCGAGCACGGCTCCCTGATCGAAGTCCGCGCCAACAACGCGCGACGCCACCAGATACGAGCCCACCTGGCCTCGATTGGCCACCCCCTCCTAGGCGACACCCTCTATGGAGGCCCCGCCCTGGCCACCGGAAACCGCCACCTCCTCCACGCCCTCTCCATCAGGGTGGGGACAGGATCCGTCACCGTAAATAGCCGAATTTCTTGGTCTTTTTGACCAAAGATCCCAGTGGCAGCACGCGGACGACGCTGGGATCTTCTCAGCGAAAACGGCGTGGTTTCGCGGGGTTGGAGGGGTGGATCCTGTCCCCCCTAGAGAGTTGCTCGACCTGATCTCGAAGCTCCGCCGCTTTCTCGAAGTCGAGCTCTTCGGCGGCGAGCAGCATCTCGCTCCGAAGCTCCTCGATGCGTGCCGGGATGTCGGCCGGGTCATCCGACACTTCGCCCTTCCTCAAGATTGGAATGACGACGTAGTCGCCCGCCCCGGTGGATGGGTCCATTTCGAGGACAGCCTTCTCGATCGTTCGGGGGGTAATGCCGTGCTCCTCGTTGTACTCCATCTGGCGCGTGCGCCGGCGTTCGGTTTCTTCGATCGCGTAGCGCATCGCGCCGGTGATTCGATCGGCATACATGATCACCTCACCGTTCGCATTGCGTGCGGCACGCCCACTGGTCTGAATCAATGATCGGGTCGAGCGCAGGAAGCCCTCTTTGTCCGCATCTAGGATGCCGATCAGCGATACTTCCGGCAGATCGAGCCCTTCCCTCAAGAGGTTGATCCCGACGAGGACGTCAAATTCGCCGCGCCGTAAATCTCTAAGAATTTCAACACGTTCAAGCGTATTTATGTCGCTGTG
Source organism: uncultured Sandaracinaceae bacterium (assembly GCA_964534585.1). Lineage (GTDB taxonomy): Bacteria > Myxococcota_A > Polyangia > Polyangiales > Houyiibacteriaceae > SG8-38. The sequence goes on from CAZHPJ010000078.1 coordinate 5,772, forward strand.
AAGGTACCGCACCCGAACCCCGAGCTCGCCATAGTACTCGGTGAGATCCTCAGACATGCGCTTCGTCAAAGTGGTGATCAGGACGCGCTCGTCGCGTGCAACGCGCTCACGGATCTCGCTGAGCAAGTCGTCGACTTGGTGCTTCGTCGGACGGACGTGCACTCGCGGATCGAGGAGCCCCGTCGGTCGAATCACCTGTTCGACGACGACGCCGCCAGCGTGCTCGATCTCCCAATCACCTGGCGTGGCGCTTACATGAATGACCTGGCCGACACGCTCCTCCCATTCGGAGAAACGCAGCGGCCGATTGTCGAGCGCGCTCGGCATGCGAAACCCGTGCTCGACCAAGGTCTCTTTGCGCGATCGGTCGCCAAGGAACATCGCGCCGAGTTGCGGGACCGTGATGTGGGACTCGTCGAGGATCACCAGGAAGTCGTCGGGGAAGTAGTCGAGCAAAGTCGGCGGTGGCTCGCCTTCTTTCCGCCCCGAAAGATGCCGGCTGTAATTCTCGATACCGTGGCAAAACCCCATCTGTTCGAGCATCTCGAGGTCGTACATGGTTCGTTGTTCGAGGCGCTGTTTCTCCAGCATTTTCCCTTCGGACGCGAGCTTGGGGAGCCATTCGAGAAGCTCCTCGCGGATCGACTTGATCGCCCGTTTTCGGTGCTCGTCCGGCGTGACGTAGTGGCTGCCCGGGTAGATCCCGTACTGGTCGAGCTCTTCGAGCACTTTACCGCGTGTCGGGTCGATCTCGACGATGCGTTCGATCTCGTCGCCCCAGTACTCGATTCGCACAGCGAGGTTCTCGGAGTGAGCGGGGAAAATCTCGACGACGTCGCCGCGAACGCGGAACGTGCCACGATGAAAATCGATGTCGTTACGTTGGTACTGAATGTCGACGAGACGGCGCAACAGACGATCGCGTCGAACCTCTTGACCCACCTCGAGGCTGATCAGCATCTCCTGGTACCACTCCGACGAACCGATACCGTAGATGCACGATACACTTGCAACGATGATTACGTCGCGTCGGGAGAGCAGTGATCGTGTTGCGCTGTGGCGCATGCGATCGATCTTGTCGTTGACGATCGCGTCCTTCTCTATGTAGGTGTCGCTGGACGGGATGTATGCTTCGGGCTGGTAGTAGTCGTAGTAGCTGACGAAGTATTCGACCGCGTTGTTTGGAAAGAGCTCGCGCATCTCGCTGTAGAGCTGCGCGGCGAGCGTCTTGTTGGGGGCCATGATCAGCGTTGGACGCTGGGTCGCGGCGATCACGTTGGCCACCGTGAAGGTCTTCCCGCTCCCCGTAATGCCCAGCAGGACCTGGTGCTGGTCGCCACTGGAAAGGCCCTCCAAGAGCTCGGAAATCGCCGCCGGCTGGTCCCCTTTGGGCCGCAAATCGGTGACCAGCTCGAGCTCCCGCGTCATCGCTGCAGGCTATCACCACTTGAAAAGCGGGACAGTCCCATTAAGGAAGAGCCCATGGAGCTTGCACGGTTTTGGGACGTGACAACGGCGACGGCGGCAAGCGCGGCGCGCCCTAACTTCGGCAACGTTCACTATGAGCGCGTCAAGGCACCTGAGCAGCCGCTCGAGCTGTACGAATTCGAGGCGTGCCCCTTCTGCCGGATTGCGCGTGAGGCGTTGTCGGCGCTGAGCCTCGATGCGATCATCTATCCGTGTCCGAAGGGCGGCACGCGCTTCCGGGAGAAGGTCAAAAGCGAGGGTGGTCATCACCTGTTCCCGTACCTCGTCGATCCAAACACCAAAGTGTCGATGTACGAGTCGGCCGATATCGTCGAGTACCTTTTCCGTGAGTACGGGGACGGCCGCGCACCCTGGTTCCTGCGCCAGCGGGGGTTCGCGGTGTCGACCTCGATATTGGCGTCAGCGTTCCGTCCGAACCGAGGCCGTCACGTAGCGCGCTCGCAACAACCGGAAAAGCTGCTCGAGCTCTACTCCTACGAGGGCTCGCCTTTCTGCCGGATTGCGCGCGAGGCGCTTTGCGAGCTCGAGCTCCCATACCAGCTGCACAACGTACCCCGGCAAAGCCCGGGACGAGGTGGCTTCGTCTCGGTCTCGGGCAAGATGCAGGTGCCCTATCTGCTCGACTCCAACACCGGCGTGCAGATGTTCGAATCCGGCGACATCCGGCGGTACCTCTATCGAACGTACGCGCTCGCGGATTGACCCTTTCAAAAAGGGGACTGCCCCCTTTTTAGGCGTTTTTCGCGAAGGTTTTGGCGAAGTCGACGAACTTTTGGACGTCCGTGGGCTCCATGGCGTTGTAGATGGACGTCCGGATTCCGCCGACGGAGCGGTGACCTTTGATGCCCACCATGCCGGCCTCTGCCGCGTCCGCGATGAGCTTCTTTTCCAGCTCTTCGGTCGGTAGCCGGAAGACGAGGTTCATCATCGATCGCGACCGCACCTCGACCGGGCAATGGAAGAAGTCCGGGTTCTCGTCGATCATGCCGTAGATGTAGCCGGCCTTCTCGCGGTTGCGCTTTTCCATCGCCGCAGCGCCGCCCTGGTCGCGCACCCAGCGGAGCACGTTGCGCACCATGTACACCGGGAACGTCGGGATCGTGTTCTGCAGGGAATCGCCGTCGAGGATCGTCTTGTAGCGGAAGATCTTTGGAATCGTGCTCGGGCTGCGTTCGGCCAAGTCCTTGCGGAGGATCAGCACCGTGATGCCCGATGGTCCGAGGTTTTTTTGGGCGCCGGCGTAGATCAGGCCGAACTTCGAGACGTCGATCGGGCGCCACAATATGTCGCTCGACATGTCCGCAACGAGTGGAACGTTCCCGCTGTCCGGGTACTCGTGGAACTGCGTCCCCATGATCGTATTGTTGGAGGTGAAGTGCACGTATGCCGCCTTGGGGTCGAGCTCGAGCTCGGCCTGCGTCGGCACGCGGGTGTACTTGCCGTCGGCTTTACCGGTGCCGGCCTCACGCGCCTCGCCCGTGATCTTGGCTTCGCCGAGTGCTTTGTCGCTCCAGGCGCCGGTCATGATGTAGTCCGCCGATTGGCCCGGGCCGCGGAGATTCATCGGCGCGAGCGCGAACTGAGCCGTCGCGCCGCCCTGCATGAACAGCACTTCGTGGCTGTCCGGAATGCCGAGCAGCTCCCGCAAAAGGGCCTTGGCCTCTTCGTGCACCTTTGCGTACGCAGCGCCGCGATGGCTGTGCTCGATGAGGGACATCCCCGTGCCCTCGTGGTCGAGGAACTCATTGTGGGCATACTCGAGGACCGGCAACGGGTGGGTCGCAGGCCCCGCATTGAAGTTGATTACGCGAGCCATACGCGCCGCAGCCTAGTCGCGGTTCTTGGCCGTGCAACTCGCTCCCCCAGCACGGCTCAACCATTGAAAAACAGTGGAGCTGAGGGGAATCGAAC
>CAZHPJ010000079.1:0-9122 GCA_964534585.1 uncultured Sandaracinaceae bacterium
CGCAATCGCACTGCTACATGCCGTTCCGCTCGGCGGCGCAGCGTGGCACCGATGTTGACGTAATGGCCTCTCCCGAGACGGAGCCACCTCCCGCACAGCCGAGCCCCACAGCCCGCCGGCGAACCAGCGTGTTCATCGCGGCGTTCGTCCTGCTTCAATTCCTGATCCCGTTGACGTATCTGGTGCGCGATGACGCCGCGGACGAGCGCTTCACTTGGCGGAGCCTCGGCGCACCTGCCGCGCCATCATGCGAGACCAGTGCATCACTCGAGCGCCTCGACGGGCGGCGCGAAGCGATATCGTTGAAGAAGTTGATCCATCGAGATTGGGTCGACTACGTGGCTCAAGGCAGGCGCGCCGTGGTCGACGCGTTTCTTCGAAAGCAATGCGAAGGACAAGACGTCTTGGAGGTCGAGCTCATCAATCGCTGCAACGACGAGCGCGGCACTCGTGCGTACAACCTCCGGTGCGGCGGCGAACGAGCGCACGAAACCGCAAGGACAGCCACACGATGAAGCCGTTGGAGCGGTACTGGTTCGGAGACGTGGCGCTTGCACGGCCCTATTTGGCCCTGCGTTTCGTCCTCGCTCTCCTCGCGTTCGACACCTGGATCAACATGATGCCTCATGGGGCGAAGTACGGCGTTGGGGCGTTCAACGTGGCGCACTTCGCATGGTTCGGCTCCTTCGTTCCGAGCTCCGGATTTTACCTCGGGGTGCTGGCGTTCACCGGCGTGCTTGCACTGAGCCAGGCGCTCTATCGCCCTCACCGGATCGCGCTCGTGCTGATCGCCGCTGGGTACACGCTCGGTTGGTCGTGCAGCCTGCTCGACTCGGTCCCGTACCACTACCTGCTGTCGCTCTACCTCGTGTGCTTCGTCTTCTTTCCGATGCTGAGCGCACGTGCCGCCTTCTCGCGCTCCGACCAGGCACCCCGAGGAAGCGTCGCGGCGTATGTCCTGTTCTGCGTCACCACGGCCATCATGTACTTCTACGTCGCTGCATGGTCGGCCGCGGAAGGGCGATCCTATTGGCTGCCGATGGCCTGTTGTGTCGCGTACCTGATCGCCAGCATGCAAGACCGCACCGAGCTCCCTGCACTTCGCATGGCGGCCCCATTCCTGGTTGTGGCACCGGTTGCTTTTCACCTCTTGGAGCCCGGGCAAGGCTGGCTCCCCGTGTACATGACCGGGATCGCGCTGATCGTCTTCGCGCCGACACAATGGGTCCACGCATTCGGACGGACACTAACCCGGCCAGCACGCAGCTTGGTTGAAGGGCGCTCTGAGGACGGGACTGATGAGCGCGCCGCACAGGTGTTTTACCTATCGCTCGTCGGCCTCGTCATCGCTCCGATGGTGAGCATGTTCGTCGACCTACCGGGCGTGAAAACCGGATGCACGCTGACCGCAATCGCCATGCTTTTCGTCATGGGGCGGCAACTCTACTTCACCCCCCGGTGGCGCCCGCTGTGGCGGGTCACCAGCCTCTTCGGCGGTTGCCTCGCGCTCTGGATCACGGTGAGCGCAAGCCATGCCCGGTTTGACTACTATCGCGAAGGCGCCGTCGACGCGGACCTTCGCGGTGACCACGACGCTGCCATGATGTTCCAGGAAAAGGCCGAGCGATACGCCCCATAGGATGATTCCCACCCGTTCCACTCAAGAACAGGTCAATCTCTGCGGTGGCTGCTAGTCTCTGCCAGCATGTTGACGGGCGACGGCTGGATCACGATCGCGGTGGTCGTAGGGATGGTGGTCGTCATGGCGGCGAACCTGGTCGGACCCGACTTGGTGTTGATCGCCGCCGTCACGGTCCTGCTGCTGACGGGGATCATCGAGCCGTCCGAAGCGTTCGTTGGTTTTTCGAATCCTGCGGTCATCACCATTGCAGCGCTCTTCGTCGTCGCGGCGGGCGTGAAAGAGACCGGTGGCCTCGATCTGGCCGGCCGTGTCGTGCTCGGCCGCCCACGATCTCTCGCCGGCGGTCAGCTCCGCATGATGTTCCCGGTGGCTGCGCTGTCGGCATTCCTCAACAACACGCCGGTCGTCGCCATGTTCGTTCCGCTGGTCACCAGCTGGGCACGCCGCAACCGCTTCAGCGTCTCGCTGATGCTACTGCCGCTATCGTACGCATCGATTCTCGGGGGGACCTGCACCCTCATCGGAACGAGCACGAATCTGGTGGTCGCCGGTCTCGCCCACGAGTGGGACCCGACGATCAAGTTCGACATCTTCGAGATCGCTCTTCTCGGGCTCCCCGCACTTGGGCTCGGGATGCTGTTCATCGTCAGCACATCGCGGTGGCTGCTCAAGGATCGCCGAGGCGCGTTGCAAGAGCTCGGCAAGGCGCGCGAGTACACGATCGCGATGAGGGTGGAGAAAGGCTCGCCGGTCATCGGAGAAAGCATCGAGGAGGCGGGACTCCGTTCGTTGCGAGGCGTCTACCTCTACGAGATCGAGCGCGCGGGTCGCGTGCTTGCCGCGGTTCCGCCTGCGACGGTGTTACGCGAAGGCGATCGGCTGCACTTCACGGGAGTCGTGGATTCGGTGGTCGATTTGCGGAAGCAGCGCATCGTTCCCGACACCGACCAGGTCGACAAGATCACGGCGCACCGCGACCGGCGACTAGTGGAGGCTGTGATCGGAGCTCATTCGTCACTGGCCGGGCAAACCGTCCGTGAGAGCCGCTTTCGAACGATTTACGACGCCGCGATTCTCGCCGTTCATCGTCAAGGCGTGCGCGTGACCGAGACGAAAGTCGGCGACATCCGGCTTCAGGCCGGCGACGTGCTTTTGATCGAATCCCACCCCGACTTCGCCCAGTCCCGCCAGAGGGACCCTAACTTCGCCTTGATGGCCGAGGTTGAAGACAGCGCTCCGCCACGCGATGACCGCGCCTGGCTGGCCGTCGTGATTCTCTTCTTGATGGTTCTCGTGAACGCCAGCGGCAGCATGAAGCTGATGACCGCGTCGCTGACGGCAGCCGGCTTGATGCTGCTGACGCGCTGCCTGACCGGTGAGCAAGCCCGGCGCTCGATCGACTGGACCGTGCTCATTGCCATCGCTGCGGCATTCGGAATCGCGGTCGCGATCCAGAAGAGCGGCGCGGCCGAGGTGCTCGCTTCGAGACTGATCGACGTGGCGGCGCCGTTCGGGAGCGTCGGCCTGCTCGTTGCGCTCTATGCGATCACTGCAGTCTTGGCCGGGCTCGTAACCACGAAAGCATCGGCGGCGCTGATGTTCCCCATCGCGGCCACGGCAGCCGAAGCACAGGGCATCGGCCTGCTCCCGATCAGCTACATGATCATGATCGCCGCATCGACCGCCTTCTCAACTCCGATCGGCTTCCAAACCAACCTCATGGTCTACGGCCCTGGCGGATACAAATACACCGACTTCCTGCGATTGGGCTTGCCGCTTCAGGTCTTGGTGGGGGTTAGCACCGTCACCATCATCAGCTTGGCCTGGCTCTGAATTCTCTTGCCACGTTTTCCGCACATCGCCGACCATGCACACTCGGTCTCGCACCGCGTGTACAGCAACCTCGAGGAGCGGGCTCGCTCCAAGAACGAGCCAATCTACCGCCTACACGTCGGCGACACCTACCGTGATCCGGTGACCGAAGCCCGGGCCGAGCACCAGCTGAGCGGTGAGCATCCCGGGCTCCACACGTACGCGCCCGTTCACGGGGAGCCGAGCTTGATCGACGCATTCATCGCCTACGCCGAAGGCCGGCACGGGGAAACACTGAATCGAGAGCTCATCCAGGTCATGGCGGGCGCCACCGCCGGCCTGAGCGTAGTGTGCCAGGTCTTACTCGAGCCGGGCGATGAGGTCTTGCTTCCGTCCCCATTTTGGCCACTCAGCCGCGGAATCATCGCGACCAAAGGCGCGGTTGCTGTGCAAGTCCCGTTCTACACGCGGCTCGCCGAGGCCGGCTTCGATGCCGAGGCGATTCTCGAAAGCGCGGTGACCGAGCGCACCGTCGCGCTTTACATCAACACGCCCAACAACCCGAGCGGTCACGTGCTCTCGAACGCCGCCATCGATGGGATGCTACGCGTCGCCAAACGTCACGACCTCTGGCTGCTCTGCGACGAAGCGTACGAAGAGATCTACTACGACAGAGAGCCGCCCGACGCGATTTGGAAGCGCGCCGAGATCCGTGACCGGGCGATCGCATTTCACACACTGTCCAAGACCTATGGCTTGGCGGGAGCGCGGGTGGGTTTCACGCACGGTCCCGAAGGCGTCATGGCCGCTATTCGTGGGATGCAGACTTTCCAGACGTATTGCGCGCCCCGCCCGATGCAGTTCGGGGCGATCGAGGCGCTGCGTCACGGTGGCGCGTGGGTGGAAGAGAGCCGCTCGCTCTACCGTGATGCAGGATACGAGGCCGCCGACGCACTCGGTGTTCCACGACCCGAGGGCGGAACGTTCCTTTTCCTCGACGTGAGCCCACACCTGAATCCCGGCGCCACGGACTGTAGCGCTTTCCTAGAACGCTGCGCCGATGCGGGCGTGCTGCTCACGCCGGGACGATCATGCGGCGCCGACTACGCAACATGGGTCCGCTTGTGCTTCACGTCGGTGCCTCCGGCTCAGCTTGCTGCGGCCCTCGAGAAGCTGGTTCCTCTGTTTCGAACACCTTCCGCTTGACCCACGCGTCGATCGAGGTCGAGCCCGGGCCGGTCAACGTGAGGCATGCGTAGACCGCAGCATAGAGCAGTGGAAGCTCTTTCATTGCCCAGGGGTCGTCGAAGTGATGTGCAAACGCGGCCACCATCATCGCGATGAAGAGTGTCGCAGACGCGAATCGGCCTAAGAGACCAAGCAGCAGCAGGATCGAACAGCCAACTTCAGCAGAGAGGACCAACGTAACGCTCATCTCGCTGCCCACATTGAGGGGGTCGGGAAAGCTCTGAACCAGTGTCTCGTACTCGAGCGCCATGGGAATCCCGTGGCTCAGCATCAGTAGGGACACCGAAACCCGAAGCAAGAAGACGCCGTTCTCAGCGAGAGTTCGTCGCATGCGGGGCGTTATATTACATTGAAGCTGTGGGGCCATGTCCAACATGTGTTTCGATGCCTCTGTCGGGGTACGAAGCGAGTCCAGGGGTAAATGTCGAGCTTTGCATGCACTGCCGCGGGCTCTTCTTGGATCGGAATGAGATCCGTCAGCTGGTGGGCCGGGGATCCCTTGCCAAGGCAACCGAAATCGTGCCGGTCTCGCTCGGTGAAGAGATGGGCATGCGATGCCCGAAATGTGTGGACCCCGCGATGCAGCCTCTACAGGTCAAGGGCGCACCCGATGCCGAATCGTGGCAGTGCCGTTCCTGTGGAGGACTGTGGCTCGGCGACGGAGCATTCTTCGAGCTATCCCGCGCACTTCGCACGGCGCTGCCGTTGCCGCGAGTCGTGGCACCGCTCGCGGCCAGCCATGCGACGCCAGTCTTCGAAGGCTCGGGCCTCACGCACAGCCGGAGCCAATACGACCAAGGGATGGAGAATCTCATCGCGGTGCCGCTGGTGATGCTGTTGAGCTGGCTATTCGCTTCGACAGGCTTTGGGCGCTTGCTGGCGTCCCTCGTGGGCATGCCTTTTCACGAGGTCGGTCACGCTGCCGCATCATGGCTCAGCAGCCGCATCGCCGTCCCGCTTCCGTTCTTCACGTTCTGGTACGACGACCAGTCGGTGTTCATGGGTCTGCTCGTGGCGAGCGTGCTCGGCTGGCTGATGTTCCACACGTACCGCGAAAAGAACTGGTTCATGCTCTGCAGCGCATCACTGATGTTCGTAGCGTGGGCCGTGATCACCTTTCTCGTTCCGCCTTGGCGAACTCTGATGTGGCAGATCCTGGCGGGCGTCTTGGGCGAGATCTTTTTCGGCGGGTTCCTGCTAATCGCCTTCCACTTCGCACTCCCCGACCGGTTGCGCTGGGATTTCTGGCGATGGATCGCGCTGATCCCGGCCGCGCTCTGCTTCACCCACGCGCTGATGCTGTGGCGCACCGTATCGGCCGACGCATCCCAAATGCCTTGGGGGTCGGCAATCGGCAGCGAAAGCGACGGCGACATGAACCGCCTCGTCCAACACTTCGGCTGGGGTACGAACGAGCTCGCCGACTTCTACCTGAGCACGGCCCACCTAGCCCTCGCGGCTCTAGTTGTCGCCTATGCCTACGCAGCTTACCGCTTCCTGCAAAAGAAAAGGGGACAGTCCCTTTTCTCGAGGGGTTAGTCGGCCAGCTTCCACTTGGCCTTGTTCTCGGCGACCTGTTCGGGAGTCGGCTGGTCGGACCCCTCGTTCACGGGAACCTCGAAGTCGTCCTGGCTCTCCATCATCTTCGCGTTGAGCGGGGTGTCGTCCGTAAACACCTCAGGAACCGACGCGTCTTCGTATATCGCTTCCCACGGACACTCCGGCTCGCACGCGCCACAGTCGATGCACTCTTCCGGCTGGATGTACAGCTGATTCGGGAACGCCTCGCGATCGTCACCCTTGTACTCGTAGATGCACTCAACGGGACAAACATCGACACAAGACTTGTCGAGGCAGTCGCGGCAAAGACGTGTAATGACCCAGGTCATCGAACTCCCTTTCGGAAAAAGTGCGTGAAAGCTAGCAGGGGCCCCCAGCTTGGTCAAAGACGGCTGATGGCCTCGTTATCCCTTGGGTTTCGGCGCGCTCGGATGACAGCCAGCGCACGTGAAATTCTCGATGCCGAGGAGCTTACCCATCGCCGGAGTGACCGTCTCCTGCATGAACTTCACGGTCTCGGGAAAGGTCGACATCATGCCGCGGTGCCCAGGCGTGCCCTCGGGTGGAACGATGTACATCGAAGGCGCGGGCATCTTGAAGTCGACCTCGCGCATCTCCTCGCCGTGGCAGTGAACGCAGTCAAACTCAGCAAATTCTTCGGCATCATGGGCCGTAAACAGCTCCTTCATGATCGGGTCTATCTTGCCGATCATGTAGAATTCCCGGTCGGCAACGCTCATCCCTTCCCAGGGGTAGTCGGGCGGCGTGATGCCCATCACCTCCACCGCGCTCATCTTGCCGGTCGATCCGGTCGTCGACTTCGACCCACCGCACGCCCCCAAAAGCAACACTAGCCCTAACACGACTGATTTCATGATTCCTGTCATCGCGAGGCATGGTATTTCATGCTTCGCTTGTTCTCGCAATTTCAACGGCAGATGATCTTCCCTGGGCCGGAAGGCGTCAGCGTCTCGTTGCTGAACGAGGTGGCCACGCAGCTGGGCGCGACTGAGCTCCGCATCCGGACTGAAGACGGAGAGACGCTCTACGGATGGCATCGGGCCGGGATTCGCACCGGCGCCCGGCGCGTCGTGCTCTATTTCCATGGCAACGCCTCGTCGCTCCTCGCGCAACTCGAGCTGCAGAACCTGCTGTTGAGTGAGGGTTGGGACTTCGTAGGCATTCACTACCGGGGCTACCCTGGCAGCACTGGCGTCCCGAGCGAGGTAGGCCTGCACGAGGACGCGAGGGCTGCGTGGAAGTGGGTCACTGGCGAGCTGGCCACCGGACCAGGCCGCGTGGCGATTCATGGCCGAAGCCTCGGCGGCGGCGTGGCCGTCCAGCTAGCAGCAAAGGTGAACCCGGGCGCGCTCGTGCTGGAGTCGACCTTCACCTCGATCGTCGATCTCGCCAAGGAACATTTTCGTTGGCTTCCCGTTGGCCGCATGTTGGAGCACCGATTCATGACGCGCGACTTCGCCAAGCTCGTGTCGTGCCCACTGCTCGTGGCTCACGGGAGCGCGGATTCCCTCATCGACGTACGTCACGGGAAAGAGCTCGCACGGATCTTTCATGCAGACGAGTACATCGAAGTCCCGCGAATCGACCACAACGACATGCTCCTCGTGGGCCTGATCGCCACGCGCTACCTGGATTTTCTCGAGGGAGCTGTGCCTGCCGATCAGCAGTAGAACTGGCTCGCCCACTTGCGGTACTCGGCGATTGGTCCATCGCCATCGCAAAGCATGGGCTTGGGCAAGTACTTCTTGTTCTCCCAGATCGGAATGTCCTGATCCATCTGCCGCACGACCTCGTTGATCATCGCAGCGGCCACACCACTTCCTTCGTCCGCCTTTCGCTGTGTGAACGAAAAGCGCGAATGGACGGAGCCTCCGTCGATGGGAGTGTGCGAAAGCAGTAGGACGGTTTCACAGATTCCGGTGAAGCGAGTGATCGTGCAACCCATGCCATGCGCCTCAACCGTGATCTGTCCCTTCACCGGTCCACGCGGCGTGCTCATGTCCACGTGCTGGACCGCCCGACGTATGTGGCCGTCGAGCTCGAGCTCCGACTCGGGCACCTTGGTCGTGCCGTGCACGTAGCGGAAGTGTGCTCGGTCGACCGCGTTTTCGCCGATCTCTTGGTTGTGCGTTCGTACCGTCCAGCTGTGACGGTCGAGCGCAGTCCAGTCGTCGCTCGACACCTCGGCGACCTCCGGAATCGCCCAGGTTGGCGCCGCGCCCTGACCGTGGTGCCAGGCCCAGATGATCTGATTGCGCTCGACGCAATGCCAAGCCGCGACCTTGGCCTTGGGCGGAACCTTCTTCGCATAGGGAACGTTGCGGCACGCGCCTTGGGTATCGAACTCCCAAGCGTGAAAAGGACAACGGATTCGATCGCCGTCGACGACCCCGCCATGCCCCAAGTGGGCGCCGAGATGCGGACAGAACGCATCAAGCAAGGCAACTTCGCCGCTCTCGGCCCGAAAAAGCACCAGATCTCGGTCGAAGTAATGAAGCGGGAGCACGCCACCCGGAGGAAGTTCGTCGCTGTAGGCGAGTTGAAACCAGCCGTTGGGGATCGAAAACGGAAACCGTTCGCTCATCGCGGAGTATAGTAGCATCGTGATGCGATTTGCTTCCACCATCGTCCTCGGATGTCTCGCGGCCGGCTGCCAACGCGGCAAAGAGCAAGCCGTCGTCATCGTACCGAGCGCCATGCATGCGGAAGCCAACTCAGGTCCGAGCGATCCTTTCGGTTCAGCCAGCCCTGCCTATGCCAGATTGCGAGAAGTCACGGACGCTGCGCGCGCTACGAGCTGGAGCGGCACGCTCGAAGACTTCGCGCCATGGCTCGAAGA
>CAZHPJ010000080.1:0-9109 GCA_964534585.1 uncultured Sandaracinaceae bacterium
GGTTGTGCTTCCCGAAGGCGTAACCCTGGAATACGAAGCGAGCACGGCGTATCCGGAAGTCGTTCAAGTTCGCGTCGGGCTCGTCCGCCTCTTGCGGCCCGGGATCGCCGTGAACGAACGTGTAAAGCATCTGCACGCGAACGCGGATTCGCAACTGGAAGTCGTCATCAGCGCTATTGATCTCGACGCCCTTACCCGGTCGGAACTTGACGTCGCCTCGGTCGACCAGGTGGTCGCCCATCATCGCGTCTTCACCCTTGGGATGGAGTAGGACACCGGGGATTCTTTCCTCGGCTTCTGCTTCCTGGTCGGTCTCTGACGCAGGGTCGTACTCGCGTACCTTCGGGGAGGGAGGTAGGACGACGATCACCGTCGTCCCTTCAGACGCCTCGCCTTGATCGATTGCTTGCCGGACGGCCTCCTGGTGTTCTTCGGAGAGGTCCCCGATCGCATCGTCGGCGGAAGCATCGCCTGTCTTGGCCTCGTCGGCGAAAGCGCTGGTAGAAACGCTAAGCGCGACGAGCGTGTAGCAAATGAAGCGTGTAGGTGTCATTTGCCTGCTTGTTACGAGCCGAATGTGTCAGCTGCGTGACACGTGTGTGTCGCTTCCGGGGCTATCGGCACCGGGCACGCGGAGCCGGAACCGGGTCCAGCCGCCACCGCTATCTACCGTGATCCCGCCCCCGATCTTGGCAACCAGATGCTTCACGATCGAGAGCCCCAAGCCGGTACCCCCGAGCGCGCGGGAGCGCCCGGCGTCCACTCGGTAGAACCTCTCGAAAACGCGTGGAAGGTGCTTGGCGGGAATCCCTGGGCCGGAGTTCGCGACCTCGATGATGACGTCACCCCCTTCAACCATGATGCTGACCCGCACCTCCCCGTCCTCCGGGGTGTACTTGATGGCGTTGTCGACGAGGTTGACTAGCACCTGCTCGAGCGCGCGTCGCTCAGCGATGACCGGAGGCGCATCGTCGAACCCCGAGCAAATGACTTTCAGCCCTTTGGCCTTGGACTGGGACTCGAGCCCCCGCGCGACTTCGTCCAACAGGACCCCCACGGCGACAGGCTCCAATTCCAGCTGGTGCTCCTCGCCCTCCAAGCGGCTCAAATCGGCCAGATCATCCACCAACGCCTGCAGACGCCGGGCGTGCCGGAGAATGACATCGAGGAAACCCTTCGCGGACTCGGGATCGTTGACCGCCCCTTCTCGAAGCGTCTCGGCAAACCCTCGGATCGCGGTTAGGGGCGTGCGGAGCTCGTGGCTCGCGTTGGCAACGAAATCTCTTCGAACCTGATCTGCGACCCGCTCGGCGGTCACGTCGCGAAAGACGGTGACGACGCCCTGTTGATGGCGCAGGGGCGACACGGACGCTCGAAGAACGCGACGAGCGCCACCGTCCACGCCGTCGATTTCGATTTCGAGCAGACCAGAGAAACCCTGCTGCGCCTCTTCGATCGCCACGTGAAAGTCGGGATGGCGAATCGCCTCGACCGCGGTCTTCCCCTCCGCATGGAAACCCACCAGATCGCTCAGCACCTCGTTGGTGAGCGTGATGCGGCCACGGGAATCGGTGACCATGACGGCCTCAGTCATCGCATCGAGAATCGTCTGAAGGCGGTCTTTGCGACTGCGCTTCTTCTTATCGCCGGTCGCGAGGCCCTCCGCCAAGGCGTCGAGTGCGCGCCCGAGAGCCCCGACTCGTCCGGGGCTGCTCAGCCGGGCGCGTCTCTCGAAGTCCCGTGCGGTGAGGGCTTCGATCACCTCCCGAACGCGTTGCACGTCGAGCGCATCCCGACGCGACGTCAGCCAGCCGACAGCGCATCCGAGCGCCACCCCTGCGAGCACGACCGCCGAGACGGGTGCCTCTGGGACGATGCGACGCGACAGGGCATACAAAGCGGCCGTCATGAGTGCGATGGCGCCGCCAATCAGTGTGTACCGTCGAATCACAGCGAAAGAATACGCGGGGTCCGGCGCTTGACCAAGCTAGGACTTGAGGGCCCGGTACCCGACACCACGCACCGTTTCGATGTGAAGGGCACCCTCGCCAAGCTTTTCCCGGAGTCTCTTCACGTGTGTATCGACCGTCCGGGTTTCGACGTCGGGTGCGTACCCCCAAACTCTCTCGAGCAGCGCGTCCCGGGACTGGACGCGGCCCGCGCGGCTCGCCAGGTCGAGGAGCAGCCGGAACTCGAGTGCAGTCAGGAGAATTTCTTTGCCTTGGACCTCCACTCGATGCGCGGGAACGTCGATGACGAGATCGCCCAATGCGATTGCCTGCGGGCCTTCAACCTCAGCACTGGGAATCGTTCGCCGCAGGATCGCCTCGACTCTCAGAACGAGCTCCCTTGGACTGAAAGGCTTTGGCACGTAGTCGTCGGCACCCACCTCGAAGCCAACCACGCGATCCATCTCATCGTTTCTGGCAGTCAGCATGATCACCGGCAGACGAACCGTTTGCGCGTTTCGCCGCAGGCGACGGCATATTTCGAGACCCGAGATATCGGGCAACATGACATCGAGCACGAGCAAATCCGGCTGGCTCCGTTGGATTTCGGCCAATGCGGTACTACCATCATGCGCGACCGTGACATCGTGGCCAGCGCCACGAAGATTGAAAGCCACCAACTCGGCCAGGTCGGTCTCGTCTTCTACGACTAGGATTCGCGAACCCATTTTTTTCCTCCCGAAGCCTGCTAGGCTCGGCCCCGAGGTGCCATGAGAATACCACTTGCCAACCTGCTTGTGCGCAATCCCTTGCCCAAAGTGGGCGACTTGATGAGCGAGGTCATCCGTACGAGCGATCGAGTTCAAGAGCTGATCGAGCTGCTCGCGAAGGGCGACCAACCGGGAGTCGAACGCGTGGCCAAAGAGATCAGCACGCTGGAGGGAAAGGCTGACGACGCGAAGAACGCCGCCCGCTCGAAAATGTCCGTCCGCTTGTTCATGCCCGTGGACCGGCGAGACGTGCTGAAGCTGATAAGCGAAATGGACGCGATCGCGGACTGTGCCGAAGACGTGGGCGTGCTGCTGACGATTCGCCCTTTGACGGTGCCCGAGGATATGAAGCCCATTCTGAATCTCTTCGTGGAGCGCGTGTTGGGGACGATACGCGAAGCGGCAAAGCTCATCGACTTGATCGACGACTTGGTGGAGTCGGGCTTCGCCGGGCCTCCTGCAGAGCAGGTGCTCGAGCAAGCCGCGATCCTCGGACGCGCCGAGCACGAAACCGACAAGATTCAAGATCAATGCGCCAAGATGCTCTTCAAAGAAGAAGACGCCATGCCTCCCGTGGCGGTGTTCATGTGGACCAAAGTCCTCAACAAGATTGGCGACATGGCCAACCATGCCGAAAACATAGGGGATCAATTCCGGCTGTTCGTAGCTGGCTAGGCCAATTTTCATGGAGCTGACGACGATCGTCCTGGCCGTTGCGGCCATCGCTGGCCTCTACATGGCCTGGAACATCGGAGCCAACGATGTGGCGAATGCCATGGGCACCTCCGTGGGCTCGGGCGCGCTCACGATCAGGGGTGCCATCATCGTCGCCGCGATCTTCGAGTTCGGTGGCGCCATGCTGGCAGGTGGCTCCGTCACCAATACCATCCGCAAGGGCATCCTCGACGTCGATGCATTGGGTGGGGACCCCATGGTGATCGCCATTGGAATGACCTGCTGCCTGCTTGCCGCAGGGCTTTGGTTGAACATTGCGACGTATGCCGGCTGGCCCGTTTCGACCACCCACAGCATCGTCGGCGCGGTGGTTGGTTTCGGCCTGATTGCAGGGGGCTTCAACGCGGTGAACTGGCTGGTGATGGGCAAGATCGCCGCCAGTTGGGTGGTCTCTCCTCTGCTTGGTGGCCTCTTGGGGTTCTACGGTTTCGTCTTCATCAAGCGACGCATCCTGAACGTCGACCGGCCACTGCTGGCGCTGCGCGGCTGGGGCCCGATCATGATCTTTCCCATCTTCGCGATCCTCACGCTCAGCGTCCTGTTCAAAGGGCTCAAGCCGCTCAAGCTCGACTTGGCGCTCGGGCCCTCGATCGGCATCGCGGTGGCGGTGGGCCTGTTGGCCAGCATCGTGTCGGTGCCACTGCTGCGAAGAGTGACCCGCGTCGCTGCGAAGGACCGGGACGAGCACACGTACCGCGCGGAGCGTGTCTTCCTGGTGTTGCAGGTGCTCACTGCGTGCTTCGTGGCGTTTGCACACGGAAGCAACGACGTTGCCAACGCGGTCGGCCCGATGGCAGCCGTGTTTGGCGCCACGTCGGGCGGTCTAAGCGCACAGGTGGCCGTGCCTCACCGCGTTCTTCTGATCGGGGCGGTGGGCATCGTCATCGGCCTTGCGACGTACGGCTACAAGATCATGGCGACGATCGGAACGAAGATCACCGAGCTCACGCCTTCGCGGGGCTTCGCGGCGGAGTTCGGAGCAGCGACCACAATCGTGATGGCGAGCAAGCTGGCACTTCCGGTGAGCACGACCCATACGCTCGTGGGCGCCGTGATCGGCGTCGGCTTCGCTCGAGGCATCGGGGCCATCAACACCAGAGTGGTGAGCGGGATCATCGCTAGTTGGTTCATTACCGTGCCGTTCACCGCGATCCTGGCGGCCGGTCTCTTCTTGATCGGCAGGATTTGGCTTCCCTGAGTGGCCGCGCTCACGACCACGCGCTAAGCACCGCCCATGGTTTTGTCAGTCGGCATCGTCGGCCTACCGAACGTCGGAAAATCGACGCTCTTCAACGCCGTGTCCGAAAAGGAGGCGGAAGCGGCGAACTACGCATTTTGCACCATCGACCCGAATGTCGGGATGGTCCCTGTTCCAGACCCGCGATTCGACAAATTGGTCGAGCTCCACAAGCCGAAGAAGATCGTGCCAGCGACCGTGGAATTCGTCGACATCGCCGGGCTCGTCCGCGGCGCCTCCAAAGGCGAAGGCAAGGGTAACGCGTTCTTGAGCAACATTCGCGAGGCTGACGCGGTAGCGCACGTCGTCCGCTGCTTCGAGGATGAGAATATCATCCACGTCGACAACCGCGTGGACCCCTTGTCGGACATCGAGACGATCGACACCGAGTTGATTCTCAAGGACCTCGAGACGGTTCAGAAGCGCCTCGACAAAGCCGAGCGCGCGGCAAAAGGGCAGGACGCCTTCGAGAAGAAGGCGGTCGGGCTGTGCAAGCGCCTCCGATCGTCTCTCAACGAAGGAAAGCCGGCGACGGCCATCGAGCCGGGCGATGAAGACGAGGCCTTGGTCCTCCGCGACATGTTCCTACTCACCCGCAAGCCGTCCTTTTTCGTCGTCAACGTTAAAGACGAGCAACTTGCCGACATCGACAACGAACCGTTGGTACGCCAGGTCGTGCAGCTCGGCAAAGAGCGCGACGTGCCGGTCGTCGTGATCAGCGCCGAGATCGAGTCCGAGATCATGCAGCTTCCCAAAGAGGAGCGCGCCGAGTTCATCGAGTCCCTCGGTCTGGACGAACCAGGCCTGCACAAAGTGATTCGCACCGGCTACGCGACGCTAGACCTCATCACCTACTTCACTGCGGGTGAGCCCGAGGTTCACGCCTGGACGATTCCCAAGGGCATGAAAGCACCCCAGGCCGCCGGCAAGATCCACTCCGACTTCGAGCGCGGTTTCATCCGCGCCGAAGTCATGAAGTCTGAAGACCTATTCGAGCTCGGCTCCGAGCAGGCCGTGAAGGCGGCCGGAAAGCTCGCCATCGAAGGCAAAGACTACGTGGTGCACGATGGTGACATCATGCACTTCCGTTTCAACGTGTAACGCCGCTCAATCGCTGTAGGCCTTGAAGGCAACGATTTCCCCGCAGTCCGTCTCGTTCAGAAGAACGCCGTCCTCATCTTCGCCCATCCGGTTGTTGTCTCCCGCACCGATGCCCACCTTCAGATTGGAGTCGGTGTACGCGAGGAAGACGCACATTTCCTTGCCGCCCAACCCATAAACCAGGGTGCGATCGGTATTGTTGATGTACCCGCAGTCGACCTGCAGCCCCATCGCGCCGTTGTTGCTCATCGGGGGGTCGATCGTCTTGCCGATCGGCTCGCCGACACGGTTCTCGAGCTCGAGAATCGTGTCCCGGCGGCCGTCCTCGTGGGCGAAGCTCAGATTGAAGAAGTTCCCCCACTCGTGATAGTGCGCGAGCACGTAGTAGATGTTGTAGTCCGGAGCCTTCCCGAGATGTTCCTGAAACGAGGGCCGGAGATCGCAGGTCATCGAGTATCGCGACTCCGTCGGAACATCGCCTACCTGAGGCAAAATCTTAAGCGACGTGTTGCTGAAGCTGAACGGCGTCAGGCGAGTTGTGACCTCTTCGGCCGGTACGGTCTCGATCTCCATCGTGAGCGCGCTCTGCAGGTCCGCGGCCGAGGCGTTCAAGAGATGAACGCTGCCCACGATCACGCTGCGCGGAGGAATCTCGAGCGCCGCACCATCGGGGAACGCTTGAATCTCTTCGAACGTCTGGGTCGACTGGGCAAAGAAGACGCCACCGGCTGCCGCGGCCAAGAACTCACGAAAGCTGCGGTCGCGGCAATTCCAGGTGCCTTCGAGCGCTGCGTCTGGTCCTTCGACCTCGGGATTGGGCGGATAGGCTGTCTCGGGCACGAAGAACCAGTTCGAGTGGTGCCAGGCCCCTTCGTTCGTCTGCCGTATCTTGCTCACGTAGAGCGGCTCTTCGTTGCCGAGAACCCAGCTCTGACAGATGTCGTCGAGCTCTTCGCCCACGCCGATCGTGTGAGGGTCGTAGGTATGGCTGAGCGACGCGACGAAGTCACCGGTGCCCCCCGCACCAGCTGTGCTGCCGCTACCAGCTGTACCGCCGCTGGACGTGCTGCTGTCACCGCAACCGATGAGTAAGAGAGTTAAGATGGTTGATAGAGTTATCAGGCGCATGGGGCTAAGCTTCCTTATCTAATGGGGTTTCGCAAGTGGAGAGGTCCTTCCCTCGACGAGAGACGAGACGTTCCCGCCCCGCGTGTGATTAGCTCTGTCGTGGAACGCTGACCTGAACGATGACGTCGGGCTTCACTTTCAACGCTCCGAGCGCCGCCGAGTACGGCTTGATCCCATAGTCCGGCTGATGGATTTTTACCTCGGCAACCCATCGATCGCCGTCGGCTCGGACGCTGGCGTGGATGTGGCGCGACTTGCCATATAGCTGAAGCGTGCCTTCGACCGCGAACCCCTCGCCCCGTTTCACGATGTTCGTCGAATCGAATCGAATCTCGGGATGCTTGCGCACCCGCAACACGTCCTTCGTGACGTTGTCATAGATCTTTTTCTTGTCGCCCTTGCTGAGTGTCGACGGGGCGTCGCGCCCGTGTACCTGGGCACACACGACTCGAATGCTGCTCGGATCGAATGTGGCTTCGATGCGATGGGTCGTGTCGTCGACCTCGATCGAAAACCGCTCGACCTGCAACTTCAAGTCGTGAGCCAGCCGCGCGAGCAGCCCGTCTTTGCGTGAGAACAGGAGACATTCGGAGTTGTAGGCGTCGTACCGAGCCATCGTCGGCGATGTAGCGCAGCGCCGACGAATGGGCCAGTTTGTTTACAGTATTATTACACTCACGGTGTCTTGACGTAGTACGAGCCTAGAAGGAGAAACATCTCCTCTTCAGTCGTAACGCCACCACCAGCCGGGCACGCATCACAAACGCCGTCTTCGCCGCACACCGAGTCATCGCCGTTGCAAGCCATGCCCTCGTTGGGGCCGCCAAAGCACGAGCGCTCCTGGGGTTCACAGCCGCATCGGAAGATCTGGATACCCGCGGCCTCCGCGAACGGGGCGATCGTGTCGACGAAGTCGCAGGTCTCGGCGTCCGGTTTGAGTGACTCCCGGCGAACTTCCGAAGGATTGCTCTCGCCGTTGTCGTAGACTGCGCAGAATTTGAACGTGCGCTCTTCCGCTACGGCGCTGTCGAAGCTGAGGATTTCGTCGCCGCTGAACCGTTGATAGAGCGGGTCGGCGTAGTCGAAGCTCGTGTACTCGGGGTTGCGGTCGTTCGGAAAGCAGTTCGGGTCGCCGTGTTCTTCACAAATGTCGTTCGGCGGATACCAAACGCGGAACTCCTTGCCGAAGCGGTGGGTGTGGGAGCTCAGCGTGAGCAACTGGCCGTACTGCGGAATCGTGTAGGTCGCGCAGATTTCCTTCGAGGAGTAAGCGTCGATGCGGCCCATGGCGAAGAGATTGCTCGCGTCGAAGATCTGGTGCCGCGGGTAGATCGTCTCGTCGGCAGTCGCGAACTCGACGTTCATCCATTGCTCGATCGAGGTATCCCGCTGCGTGGGGTTGAATGCATGGCTGTCCCAAATGACGAAGCCTTTGACCGGCATGGTGGAGTACACGTTGGGCGGGTAGACCTCGCGAAAGGTGGCCTCCTGGGCGGTGGCCAGGTTGAGCCTGACGTCTGCTGCGCCGAACAGCCCTGCCGCGGTGCCCATCTCGTCGGGGCCGTTGCTGTAGTTGATGCACGCTACCGTGATCTCGGGCGCGGTGCCGCACTGGCTGCGTTCTCCGCACTCGTCGCTTCCCGGAGTACAACTCGCACCCGCATTGGCCCCGCCTAAACAGCTCCAGCGCTGCCAAGACTCATCCATCGGGTCCCACTGCTCAGGCTTATCTTCGGGCGGGACGTAGTACTCGACGATCGCGTGGTGCGACTGCGGGTCCTGCGCGAGCAGAACCTTGTTGTACGCAAAGCAGTCACGGTCCGGGCCGCCTTGTTCCACGCCGCATGGGATCCTGAGCTCCTGCGGAATGCGATCGGAGTAATCATAGTACGTGACGAAGCAAACCTCGCCCTCCGATTCGGCCGGAACGTCCCATCCGCCAGAGTAGAACTGGACGCCTACGTCCGCCGCAGGGGGCGGGAGCGGTTGAATCTTGTTTGGCGCGACGTCGCCCTGGAGATCACAAGAGGCGAACTGTTCGGACCCTTCGACGATGTCGACCTCGGGAGCGCCACCTCGGATCCATGCGCGTAGCAAGGCGAGATCCTGCTCGCTCAGGGCGTTGTCGCCTATCGGCATCGCGGCGCCTAGAATGCCCTGATCGCTGAGGCTCGTCCCATCGAGCTTCG
>CAZHPJ010000081.1:0-1190 GCA_964534585.1 uncultured Sandaracinaceae bacterium
GAGCAAAAAGACACCCTCAGGAAAGCGTTGTCCACACTCTCGGCTGAAGACCAAGAGGTGCTCATCTTGAGGGACATCGAAGGTCTACGTGGGCCCGAAGCGGCAGAGGTCGTTGGCATTGGTGAGCGGGCGCTCAAGAGTCGCCTGCATCGAGCGCGCCTTCGCCTCGCCGCCGCGCTCCGTTGCGCCTCGCCGCTCGACAGCATCGGGCAACAAGGAGGTCAGTCATGAAGGAGAGGCTTGTAGCCGGCGTACGGTGCTCCGAGGTGCTGGCGCATCTGAGTGAATACCTGGACGGCGAGCTCGACGCAGCGACCATCGAGGGCATCGAAAAGCACCTCCTCGGTTGTCCGAATTGCGAACGATTCGGCAAGAACTTCGGATCGATGGTGGCTTCCCTCCGACAAGAGTCCAACGCGCCAGAATCGGTCGAGGTCGACGCGCTATCGCGCTTGCTGTCTCAGATCTATCAGCTCGGCGCGGATTCCTAAGCGCATGAATGCTGCGTTCCCTTCCCGCTTGAGCCATGTAGCTCGTTGGGGGCTCGTGCTCGCAGCACTGGCATTTGCGCCCAGCGTGAAGGCCGAAGCCACCTGTCACAAGGAAGAAGCGCCTCGGCTCTTCGTGGACTTGTTTTCCAGCACGCGGATCTATCCCAATGCGGACGCGGCCCTCGTCGGGTTTGAAATCGGCGTGGTAGCGCGCCCAACGGACAAGTGTCTGCACCTGGCGGGCGAGGGCTTTACCAGATTTGGTAGGAGCAGCTCAGTTTCGGGTGAATTGAAGATGAGGACTGCGGGCGGCGCGGTAGGGGCGCTCTGGGGTAATGGCGATCAGGACCGATGGTTCGGCGCGGGTGCGATGTTCGACTTGGGCTGGGCCCGGGTGGGCTCCCGTAGCGACTTCGTGCTCAGTGGATACTTGCGGGCGCTCCTATACTGGCGGCTACGCAAGGAGTTCTGGATCGGCCTCGACGCGAGAGCGGGGCACGTCATCATTCCGGTGACCGTCAACGGGACTGGCATCAAAGGTCCGATGGTAGGGTTCGGTATCGGCGCGATGTGGGGGGAGGGGAACTACTAGACCGCGTATCATTTCGAGCTGAACGGCATACGCTTGCACATGAGACACCTTCGGGCCGCTGCGGCGGCAGTGTTGCTTCTCCTGCTAGGCGGCGCATGCGAATCGTC
>CAZHPJ010000081.1:1290-9097 GCA_964534585.1 uncultured Sandaracinaceae bacterium
GGCGCGCCCGCGGCATGGATGCCGGTTGCAGGCGAGCTGCTGATCTTTGGCGGCATGGATCCGATTACCAACGACACGTTTTCCTTCGATTCCGTCGACTCCACTTGGCGCGAGCTTGCTCCTGAGCGGCAAGGATCGGTACCCGCGCGCCGATGTCATCACACCCTGAGCGAGATGGCTGGCGCCGATCAGGCGCTTTTGTTCGGGGGCTTCTCGCGGGCTACGCGTTTCAACGACACCTGGCAGTTCGACTTCGCGACCCAGGCTTGGACCGAGCTCGTGACCAACGGCACTGTCCCAGCCAAGCGCTGCCTGCACGCCTCGAGCTTCATCGCTTCCAGAGCTCAGCTGTTGGTGTTTGGCGGGATCGCTGGTAGTGGCAGGCAGGCAGGCGACTTTTTCGGTGACACACATGTCCTCGACGTAGCGACCGGTTCGTGGGCGCGAGTCGAGGGAGAGGGCCCGAGCGCGCGCGAAGGTGCGGTGATGGTCTACTCGGGCGCCGCCGACGCGGTGTTCCTGTGGGGCGGTAAGGCCTTCGACCACTATCCCACCGAGTTGTGGCGATTCGACGTCGAGGCTCGCGTTTGGTCGCAAGTCGCCACGAGCGGTGATGTGCCGAGCGGGCGCGAGGATCCGACATACTTCTGGGACGAGTCCCGTGGCCGGCTCACGATCTTCTCCGGGCGCAATGACAACGATTCTGCTGTCCTATTCGACGATGCGTATGAGCTCGGTCTGAGCTCTGGGGTTTGGTCTCGGATCGACCTAGGGACGAGGCCGGCTCCGAGATGGCGAGCCTCCGCCGCGGTCGACCCCGCGGCCGATGCCGGGTACATGTTTGGTGGTTGGCGGGGCTTCGGAGGCGGGGAGGCGTTCAATGACACCTGGCGCTACGACTTGGAAAGCCGCACCTGGGCACAGACCCCGAGCAACTGACTCTCGCTCGAGTATTGGTACCTGTTCTCCGGTATCACTTTCACGCAAGTGAACAGTTCTTCGGTATCACTTTCACGCAAGTGAACAGCGTGTAGCGGCTAGTAGTACGGTTGGTACATCAGGTCTGCGAGATGCCCTCGCAGGTCCTCAGGCCGTGGCGAGCTCGTGAGACCCTTCGTGTACGCTACGTCGGCAACGCTCGTCGCGACCGACAGCGACAGCTCGCGAATTCGACTTAGCGGCGGGTAGAGCGAGCCCCTCGTCAGGTCCTCTTCCGACACCTCGTCAGCGAGCGCTCGAGCTGCAGCCAAGAACATCTCGTCGGTGATGCGGCGAGCCCCGCAGCCTATTGCGCCGAGCCCGATTCCCGGGAACACATATGCGTTGTTGCCTTGCGCCGGATGCAGCGTACGGCCGTCTTCCAGCTCCACCGCGGCGAAAGGGCTGCCGCTTGCGAAGACGGCGCGACCCCCACTCCAACGATAGGCCTGTTCCGGAGTGCACTCCGCCTGCGATGTGGGGTTCGATAGCGCAAAGATCACGGGTCGAGCATTGATCTCGGCCATGGTCTCCACGACTTCCTGCGTGAAGGTCCCGGGATGCCCTGTCGCGCCGATCAGGACATGAGGCTCAATCGATCGGATCGCGGCTACAAAGCCCATCGGTTCATGCGCGTGTGCGTAAGGCAGGTTGTGGCGCATGAGATCGCTGCGGCCCCGCACGACCAGCCCATTCACGTCCACGAACCAGAGCCGTAGCCGCGCCTCCTCGAGTGAAAGGCCGGCGTCGACCAGCGCTCGCGTCAGCAAGTCACCGATGCCGGTTGCGGCGGAACCGGCTCCGAGGAACATCACGCGGAGGTCTTCGAATCGAGCTCCGCTGACGCGAGTCGAGGCATGCACTCCTGCAAGGGCGACCGCGGCGGTGCCTTGGATATCATCGTTGAAGCACAGGACCTCGTTGCGGTAGCGTTGCAGCAGCCGGTATGCGTTTGGGGTCAAGAAGTCCTCGAACTGGATCAATGCTTTTGGATAGGCGTCCTGCACGGCCCTCACGAACTCTTCGACCAGAGCGTCGTAGGCTTCGCCTTCGATGCGTTCGTGATTCCACCCCAGGTACAGAGGATCCTCTCGCAGCTCGCGGTTGTTGGTCCCGACGTCGAGTTGGACCGGAAGACACTGACTGGGGTCGATACCGGCGAACGCCGCGTAGAGCGAGAGCTTGCCGATGGGGATCCCCATCCCATTGGCGCCGAGGTCACCGAGTCCGAGGATGCGCTCCCCGTCGGTGACGACGATCACCCGCACGTCACGCTCAGGCCAGTTGTCGAGCAGCTCGCGGACGATGCCGCGGTCCTCCGGGGTGATGTAAAGGCCGCGCGACTCACGAAAGATGTGCGCAAACTCGCGGCAGGCCTGGCCGACGGTTGGCGTGTAGACCAGCGGCAGGAGCTCTTCGGTGTGTTCGATCAACGCCCGGTAGAAGAGGCGTTCGTTTCTTCCCTCTAATGCGCGCAGAGCGATATACTTCTCGATATCATGCTCTTTGCGTCGAAGGTTCTCCAGCGCCCGCAAAAGCTGAGTGTCCTGTCCGCAGACAGACGCTGGGAGAAGGCCGCGGAGGCCGAAGCGTTCGCGTTCCTCCTTGGTAAAAGCCGTCGATTTGTTGTGCCGCGCATTGTTGAGAAGCGCGGGGCCTGTGAGCTGGTGCTTGATGTGAGACATGTAACGGTCGCTTCGAGGGGTTGTAGACGAGTTGGTGGCTAGTGTTACTCCAAGTCCCGCCCAAACGGGCGTGGTCCTTTCCGGTGGCGGCGCGCGCGGAGCCTATGAGGTCGGCGTAGTCGCCGGTATCGTCGACATTCTGCGAGAACAAGGGCATCAGGGCGCACCGTTTTCGATTTTCACCGGCACCTCCGTTGGTGCGATCAACGCGACCTGGCTTGCGGCCCACGCAGACCGTCCTGATATGAACGTGTCGGGCCTGCTGGATCAGTGGCGAAGTCTCCACCTTCGGGAGCATCTACGCATCAGCCCGATGCGATTCCTACGGCCGAGCCGCAGCGGAGACCGGCTCGGGCGCTCGTTCATCGATCCTCGAGCCCTCGAAACGTTGGTCTGCAAGCAGATCCCGTTCCGACGTTTGCACGACAACGTCGATCGAGGCGTGGTTCAGGCGCTGGTGGTTGCCGCCCTCAACATCGCGAGCACGAAAACCACCATGTTCGCGGAAGTTGCGCCCGAGGCCCGGTTCATTCCGTCCCGCGACCCGCGCAGGCAAGGGACCCTAGTCCGAATCGAGAGCGCCCATGTGCTAGCCTCGGCTGCGATACCCCTCCTGTTCCCTGCCCGGAGAATCGGGTCGGAGTACTACTGTGACGGAGGCATTCGCTTCAACACACCGTTGGCGCCCGCAATCCGCTCTGGCGCCGATCGTTTGGTCGTCGTGTCGGCGCTGCATCGAGAGGGAGCCGGCAAAGATGCTGGTGAGAGGCTCAGGCGAACGGCGGCGTACCCGAGCCCCTTGTTCATCGTGGGGAAGGTTCTCAACGCGCTACTGCTGGATCCCCTCAATTACGATCTTGGCGTGATGCAGCGCTTCAATCGCCTGTGGGACGTGCTCGAAGAGAGCCTCGGCATCGACGAGATGCGTCGCGTAAGGCGTGTGCTCGAGGACGCGCGCGGGGTGTCGTACCGGCACCTCGAGTCCCTGGTGTTTCATCCGTCGCAAGACATCGGTGACATCACAACGCGGCATGTAAAAAGCCTTAGAGCTAAGTCGCTGCCCGCCGTGATACTCGCGGCTTCGGCACGACTCAGAACGCAGTTCGAAGCCGACTTGCTGTCGTTCGTTCTGTTCGACGGCGATTTCGCAGAGGAGCTCATATCCCTCGGTCGCCACGACGCACACGAAAGAGCCGAGGAAGTCGCCGCGTTTTTTGGCGCTGTCGCGCGTGGCTCGTGAGCGGACGGTCGAGTCGTTGCAAATCGTCTGGACGCGCGGCCTACGGGGGACCAAGAACTCCCCTCAAGTAGATGCGTTCCGAGGCCCAAACTCACCCGACGGCGTACAGCAAGCAGTTGCGGCTCGCTACGTATGCTTCGGTCATCACGGCTCTGCTCTTGATCGCGGTCAAGCTGTCCGCTTGGCTGTGGACCGGTTCGGTCAGCATCCTTGCATCCCTGGTCGACTCCCTCATGGATAGCATTGCGTCCGCGATCAATCTGCTTGCCGTTCGGTATTCGCTCAGGCCGGCTGATTCCGAGCACCGTTTCGGTCACGGCAAAGCGGAGCCCTTGGCGGGACTGGCGCAAGCCGGATTCATTTGCGGATCAGCGGTCTTTCTGTTGTTTCATGCCATCGACCGCTTGCGGTTCCCTCATGCGCTCCGTGATATCGGGATCGGGGTGGGCGTGATGGGGTTCTCGATCGTCGTTACAGCGGGGCTGCTGGTGCTTCAGCGTCGCGTGATCAAGCAAACCCAGTCCACGGCGATTCGGGCCGATGCCCTGCACTACGCGACCGATCTTCTCACGAACCTCGCGGTCATCATCGGCTTGCTCCTGGCTGCCTATGGTTGGGGTTGGGCCGACTCCGTGTTCGCGATTGGGATTGCGGCTTATATCGGCTACAGCGCCGCGCGCATCGGCTACGAAGGGTTTCAGCAACTGATGGATCGCGAGCTTTCGCCGGATTTGCAGGAACAGATTCTTGCGATTGCGCGGCAGCACCCGGCGGTCTTGGGGGCTCATGATCTTCGTACCCGGCGGTCTGGCCGGCTGCGATTCGTGCAGCTGCATCTGGAGCTAGACGACGACTTGCCGCTAGTTGAAGCGCACGCGATCGCGGACCGGGTCGAGGAACGGATCCGCACGCTCTTGCCCGGTGCGGAAGTCATCATTCATCAAGACCCAGCCACGTTGACCGATGAACCGCGACGCCAGTCTTGGCCTTCTTCCTCCGGCGAGACGGATTGAGCGCTACCGGTCGGAATATTCGACCTCGATCTCCGGGTGATGCTGAGGGAGACCGACGCGGAACCAGATGAAAGGGAAGAGCGGGTTCGGCAGCCAGTACATCCAGCCGAGATTACGAACGCGCTCGCCGGTGGCGAGCAGTAAGTCCAGCCACACGTACAGGAACTTGTATGGGCAAAGACCAGGCATGAAATTGACTTTGAACCCTTCGGTACGGAGGAATTTGCTTCGGATGTAGAAATTGCCCTCGAACGGCATGATGTTCCAGCCAACCGGGCCTTCGGCCAATGGTGTTCCTGTCGGACGGTGGGAGATGCGAACCCATCGCCGGGCTTTCCCTGTCGTTGAATGAGGCATTTGACCGCCTATATGTGCAGCGAAATAGAAATGTTACGGTGGGACTAGGGCGCAGGGC
Organism: uncultured Sandaracinaceae bacterium; assembly: GCA_964534585.1. Classification (GTDB taxonomy): domain Bacteria; phylum Myxococcota_A; class Polyangia; order Polyangiales; family Houyiibacteriaceae; genus SG8-38. Next base: position 6,622 of record CAZHPJ010000081.1, read on the forward strand.
AGGGGAGCTTGGGCGAAACATCCGGGCCCGCCGCACGTACCGAAGGCCATGAACAAAAGGAAACAGTCCATGAAGTATATGGTTCGTAACGCGCTGGGAGTGGCGCTAGGGGTCGTGTTGCTCAGCTCGACGGCTTTCGCGGCGTATTCGGCGCTGAAGCTGGATCGCACTCATAGCAAGATGGGCTTCACCGCCGAAACCATACTGTTCGACGTCGATGGTAGGTTCAGTGATTACAGCGTCGAGATCGAGGGAGACCCGGCCAAGCCCGCGACTATCAAAGTGAAGGCCAGCATCCAGGTTGCTTCGATCGATACACAGAACGAGAAGCGGGACAAGCATTTGAGGAGCCCCGACTTCTTCGATGTGGAGAAGTATCCGACGATCACCTTCGTCTCGACGAGCGCAAAGCCCAAAGGAAGCCAGCTCCTCGTGAAGGGCAAGCTAACGATGCATGGTACGACGAAGCCCGTTACTCTCCCGTTCAAGGTCGCGAAGGGAAAGAACGGCGCTGGCATGGACACGACGACCTACAAGGCCAAGCTCACCATCGACCGCAACGACTACGGCATCGGCACGGACAGCGTTGCCGCGAAGATCAGCCTGGACGACGAGGTCGAGATCAAGCTTCTCATCGTCACCTTCCAGTGACCTGAGCATGCGTTAGAACACGTCGACGCCTAAGCCCGCGAAGCCGGAGAAATGCGGGTTGTCGAGCAACCACTTGGTCGGGAATGCCCATCCCACGCGGGCGTAGACCTGCCAGCGGCCCCAGCGAAGATCGGTAAACAAGGCGAGACCCCCGACTCCACCGTAGTCGTCGAGGAGCCCCTGGCGGCGTGGGTCGTTGATCGCGCCGCCCGCAACCAGCAAGCCGAGCTCTTGCGGCTTGTTTTTCTTGGGTCTGACGTGTCCGCTGAGCTGCGCGATCGTCAAGCGTTCCGAGATGTTGGCCGACCAGGGCAGGCCCGGCACGACTAGAACATAGGGATTCATGCCCCCGACTCGCATGCGGGTGAGGTCGTCCTGGTTCCAGCCCCAGTTGAACGTTTCCTGGAGCTCTAGCCGGAAGCGCTCTCCTGTTTTCCAACCCGCGCGCAGCCATTGGTTCAGGGTCCAAATCGTTTTGGTTGGATCGTTTCGTCCGTCACCGACGAACCCCCAGGTGCGCAGGTCTGAACGTACATCGAGACCGACCGATGCGCCGACCGCTATGCCTTGGATCCGAGGGAACAGCTTGGAGGCGCGGTACTCCTCGCCAGGCGAATCGATGTTCCAGTAGATGTAGCCCAGGCGTGGCTCGAAGACCCAAGTGTTGGCCGGGAGTGTATAGAGTGGGTCGGTATTCTTGTCGCCGAAGATCCAGTACCGCACGTTGGTGAGCAGCTCGAGGGTCTGGTGGTCGGCGAAATGCCATTGAAGCTTCGGCAAGAGGACTACGTAGCTGGCGCGGAATCCGAGATCCGAGCGTTGCAGCCCTTGCTCGTAGTACTGTTGCAGCAGGCCGGCCATGAAGAGCTCGCCGCGAAGGGCGACCGAGAGCTCGAAGTTCTTGCCCAACGGAATGCGCTCGATCTCCAAGTGGATGGTCTCGGTGTTGTAGTAGAGTCGGACGTCGCCCTTGCCGACTTTGTCCTGGCCGGTTGCCTCGAAGAGAACGAAGCCGAAGCCGGTCATCTCGGGGACAAAAGCAAAGTCCGTTCCAGCCGCGGCGGAGGCGTGCCAGCCCTCGGCATGAGCGGTGGACGAGATCAGCGCCAATGCGAAAACGGCGGATGAGACGCGCATGGCCAGAGCTTAGAGCGTACGGCATGGCGCGCAACGCTGGCGTGACAAGGGCACTCGGCGCAAGCCTTGCGCGGGCTCCTCTCGGAAAGGGGAGGGAACGTGCAACCGCGCTGCTTGGCACGGCTTGTGCTATGGCTTTGCTGTGGGCCCGTGTGCACGGGCTGTGGTTTGAACATCGAACGCGGGAAATTGGCTATGCGAACGCAAGCGAGAATGTTCGGGATTGTATTGTGCGCCCTTGCCGTTGCGGCATGTGGTGAAACCACCGGAACTGGCGGAGCCGGTGGAACTGGCGGAACCGGTGGAACGGGTGGCACAGCTGGCAGTGGCGGCACAGCTGGAACTGGTGGCGCCCAAACGTCGACGGTGACCGGTGTCGTGATCACCCTCAACTCTGCTCAGACGTCCGTTGAAGGGGCGACGGTGGAGGTGTTCCAGCAACCGATCTCCGCGACGACCGATGCGTCCGGCCAGTTCACGCTCGAGAACGTGCCGAACGGGGAAGTCTTCTTCATCGTCAAGGCGGACGGAAATTGGGGCTCGGTGGACTTCTATGACGTGCCTAGTGAGACGAGCACGGGTGATATCACGCTCTTCGTGTCGCCGGATAGCGACATGGCGGACATTGCGAACGCGCTTGGTCGCACCGTCAACGAGGCGGATGGCGCTGTGGACATCTACTTCTATG
>CAZHPJ010000082.1:0-9096 GCA_964534585.1 uncultured Sandaracinaceae bacterium
CATCGTCGGAGGGCAGTTCTTTCTTCAGTACGACCAGAGCCTCCTTGGCTTTGTAAGCATCGAGCCGGGGGATTCTCCCTTTGTTATCGAGATCGCGGAGGCCGTCCCGGGCGATGTCGGTCCCGGCACCATCGACTATTCCGTCGGAACGGTCTCCGGCGGGACGGGAAGGACGCCGACCTCCGACGCCATGATCACCCGATCGTCGTGGGTAAGGTAGTAGCGGCTCGGACGAAGCCCGTTGCGGTCGAGCACAGCCCCGATGACCGTGCCATCCGTGAAGGCGATCGATGCGGGGCCATCCCAGGGCTCCATGAGACACGAGTTGTACTCGTAGAAGTCGCGTTTGGCCTGCGGCATCCGCTCGTCCTTTTGCCAGGCCTCGGGGATCATCAGCATCGCGGCCTCGGGCATCGTTCGCCCATTCATACACAGAAACTCGAGGACGTTGTCGAGCGTGCCCGAATCGGAAAGCCCAGGTTCCGCGACGGGGAACAGCCTGTGCAAGTCATCGCCGAACAGCTCGCTCTCGACGACCCCCTGGCGCGAATGCATCGCGTTCTTGTTGCCGCGAAGGGTGTTGATCTCGCCGTTGTGGCTGAGGCAACGAAGTGGTTGAGCGCGCTCCCAGGTCGGAAAGGTGTTGGTTGCAAAGCGCGAATGCACCATCGCAAGATGGGTTTCATAGTCCAGGTCGGTGAGGTCCGCGTAGAACGGAAGCACCTGCTCGCACGCGAGCATGCCCTTGTAGATGATCGTCTTGCTCGACAGCGAGCATGCGTAGAGCATCGACCGCTGCTTCAGGCTCTGGTCGACGCGAAGTGGGCTCGCAGCGCTCTTGCGGATGACGTAGAGCTGACGCTCGAAAGCGTCATGCTCGATCCCGCCGGCCGCCCCGATGAAGAGCTGCTCGATGTGTGGCATACTCTCGAGCGCAGTTGGCCCGAGGTTGGCGCCGTCTGGATCGGTCGGCACGACGCGCCATCCGAGGAACCGTTGGCCCTGCCTTTCGATCGCCCTCAAGAACGCGGCCTTGCAGTACGCGCGTTCCTCGTCGTCGGTCGGCATGAAAATATTGCCAACCCCGTACTTACCCGGCTCCGGAAGGTCTATGCCGAGCTCTTCTTTAGCCACGCGACGCAACAGCTTGTGCGGAACGGCGGTGAGCATCCCCGCGCCATCACCGGTGTTGGTTTCCGAGCCGCGCGCGCCGCGATGGTCCATGTTGCAAAGGATGCGATTGGCGTCCTTCACGATCTGATGGGATGCCACGCCCTTGATCTGAGCGACGAAGCCGACGCCGCAGGCGTCCTTCTCGTTCGCGGGGTCGTAGAGACCGTGTTTTTCAGGGAGTCCGTACTTCATGCTCACGTGGTCTATGGGTGTGGGAATTAACCCTTCCAAAAAAGAGGACAGTCCCCTTCTCAGAAGGGTTAAGGGGCTTGGGGGGGTTCGGGGGTGTCCGCTGTGCGGCGGTAGCGTTTGCGGCGCCGCGCATCGGACGGGGGCTCGGTGGCGGGCAGGGCAATCTCTACCCTCTCGGTGTGGGTCGAGAGCACCACCATCGTCTCGGTGCTGGCGACCCCGTCCATGGACCGGATGCGACTAATGAGCTGCTCCAGGTCCTTGGTGTTCTGGGTTTTTACCTTGAGAAGCAAAGTGTGGCTACCTGTAACGTGGTGACATTCCAGGACCTGTGGGATCGAATCGACCCACTCCTCGAAAGCTGAAAGCAGCTGCGGATTGCTGATCGACACGCCGATAAAGGCCGAGATGTCGAGACCCACTTTGCGGGCATCGAGCAGTGCATGGTAACCCCTGATGACTCCGGCGTTTTCAAGCTTGCGTACCCGCTCCATCACCGAGGGGGCGCTCAGGCCCACTGCGGCCCCGATCTCCTTGAGAGAGCGCTTGCAGTCGCCCTGCAACTCATCTAGTAGTTGCCGATCGATTCCGTCTAGAACGTATGTTTCTCCTAAATTCATTAGGTCAGAACCTCTGGGAACCTAATAGATAGGGTGCTTACGTCTATAAGTCAAATGGTGGTATCAGGGGCCTAAAATACCTCTGGAAAGTGAATCCATGGTGTAATACTTTGATGTAGACGGTCTTGGGAGACCTGATCCGTCCTTACCGGAAGGCCTGATGGAGGATTCGAGCGCCAAAGAGATGGAATCCGTACGCCCCAACCGCCCGCGGAGCTCACGCGCAGATTCCCGCGTTCCTGCGCGTACCGCGCCCGAGAAAATCGGCCGCTATCAGCTGTGCTTCGAGCTAGCGTCGGGAGGCATGGCCAGCGTGTACTTGGCCCGCGCGGAGGGAGCGCCGGGCTTTCAGAAGCTCGTTGCGCTCAAGCTCATCCATCCGCACCTGGCCAGCGAGAAGGAATACGTAGAGATGTTCCTCGATGAGGCACGCATCGCGGCGCGGATCACTCACACCAATGTCTGCAGCGTGTTCGACTTCGGCGAAGCCGACGGTGAGTATTACATTGCGATGGAGTACTTGGTCGGGGAGCCGCTATCGCGCGTTCACCGCCGGGTGGTGGCCAACGCGGATCAGCGAGCCTCCCCCCTTCTGCCGGCGCGCATGGCGCGGGTGATTGCGCAGGCATGCGAAGGACTTCACGCGGCGCACGAGCTCAAAGACGCGGATGGAGATTCGCTGCGCGTCGTCCATCGGGACGTCTCCGCAGAGAACCTCTTCGTGACGTACGATGGCGCCACGCAAGTCGTCGACTTCGGGATCGCACATGCGCGACAACGCGTTCACCACACCGAAGCGGGCCAAGTCAAAGGCACTTTTCCGTACATGGCGCCTGAACAGATGACTGCCGCAGTCGTCGACCGACGCGTCGATGTTTGGGCGTTGGGTGCCGTGCTGTGGGAGCTCCTCACCCTGCGCAAACTGTTCCTTCGCGACACGGACGTGAACACGATGTACGCAGTCCTCTCGAGTGAGATTCGCCCACCGTCGGACTACCGAAGCGAGGTGTCCACCGAGCTCGACGAGATCGTTCTGAAGGCTCTTCAACGCAACCCCGATGAGCGGTGGCAAAGCGCCCGCGAGATGGGCAAGGCTCTGAGGCGCTTCCTCGCCCACCAGGAAGAGTTGGTGGGACCTGCAGAGATTGCGGACTGGATGGCAGAGCTCTTCCCGCATGGAGAGGCGCGAAAGCAACAGCTCATGGAAATCGCAAGAACGAGCGACGCATCCGGTATGTCGGACCCGCCACATCGCGCTCAGGACCAGAGTGGTCAGCGAGGCATTCGAATTCCGCCGACCTCGGGCCGGCATGTACCGGCTCCACCGCCCCTGCCCGCCAGCTTGCTCGTCATGGTGATCGGCGTCGCAACGGTGCTAACCGTCGTCGCGCTCGACTGGCTGCGACAGTAGCGTCATCAAGGCTGGGCCTGAGCGCCACACCTTGCGGTTTTCGCTTGTTTCTTGGCGAGAAGAGCGAATTTGGATACACCGGATCGGGATGCTCCGCACGCTCGGGATCGCACTACTGTGCCTCGCCGCGTTGGCTCCGTCCCGGGTAGAGGCCGAAGCGCCTGTCGTGATCGTGCAGCCGGGCGACGCGCTTAGCTTGATTGCGCAACGCTCCGGTGTCTCGGTCGAACAGATCAAGGAATGGAACCATCTGAACGGCGACCTGATTCGGATCGGACAGAAGCTAGTCGTCGGGCCGTCGAAGCCCGCAACTCCAAACCCGATCGAGGACGACATCGATTGGACGCTACCGTTCGACCACGGCGCTGCAACCCCAGCGATCGCCGAAACACCTTCGCCGCGCATCGCCGCACGCGATCCCTCTAGCGCAGTGTCTACGCGCGCCTACGAGAAACCCACCGGGAAGAAGAAGCGTGGGAGAATTTACCGTGTACAGAAGGGCGACACGCTCACCGGCATCGCCCTCAAGCACGACACGACCGTTGCCGAGCTGCTCACATCGAACGCCGGACTCGAGCGCGACCGGATCTACCCGGGGCAGACGATCGACGTCGGTGAGCCCAGACCGAGGGTCGTGTTCAAGCTCGAGCGCGGGGACACTTTGCTAGCGGTCGCCGATCGCTATGACGTGAGCGCGCGTGACCTGACCCACTGGAACGCCGAGCTCGGCCGGCGAGACCCGCAGCCGGGCACCGACATTCGCATCTATACCCGAGCCCGCGTGAGCCCATCCGAAGCGATCGGGCCAACCAACCGGGGGCGTCTCGAAAACGGCGTCCCGTTGCCGCGTCACCGCGGCTACGTGATCCGAACGCCGGCGCGGACGTACGGCACCGAAGAAACGACGCGGTGGATCGTAGGGGCGTTCGATGCCGTAGACGCGAAGTTCAAACACACGAAGGTGGTTCGCATTCACGACATTAGCGACCGCAACGGCGGCAAGATCCGCGACCACAAGAGCCACCAAAACGGGCGCGACGCCGACATCAGTTACTACCAGGACGAGTGCACCTCCAAAGGGTGCCGATTCGACGATTTCAGGTCATCGGACTTCGACGCCGCGCGGCAGTGGACTCTGCTCGAGTACTGGCTTCGCAACGGACAGGCCGAGATGATCTTCATCGACTATCGGCTGCAAGCGAAGCTCTACCGCTACGCGAAGCGCAAAGGGGTGACCAAGGCGCAATTGGAGCGGTGGATCCAATACCCGCGCGGCAAGTACGAGCCTAAGGGTGTGATTCGCCACTTTCCGCATCACCAGGACCATCTCCACGTTCGGTTCGTGTGCCCCTACTCCGACCTCAAGTGCCGACCCTAGACGAAGCCAGGCCGAAGAGGGCTTCTTCGAGCTTGCGCATCGCGGCGGCCCGCGCGTTGACGCGTATTCGGCGCTGTGGCGTCATTTCGCCGTACGTGATCGCGTAGCCGTCCGGCAAGAACATCGGCTCGAAGCCGTGACCCAAGTCGCCGCGGATCGGCCAAACCAACGTTCCGAAGGTCTCGCCACGAAAGGTCTGCGCGCGCCCGTCGGGCCAGGCGACGCACAGAACGCAGACGTAAGTGGCGCGGCGACTCGCCTCTGAACCGAGCTCGCTGAGGCGTTCCTGGACGCGGCGGCGTGCGAGCTCGAAGTCTCGTCCCTCGCCTGCCCAGCCCGCGGTATGAATACCCGGTTCGCCAGAAAGTGCGTGCACCGCAACCCCTGAATCGTCCGCGACCGCCGGCGAGCCTGTGGCTATCGCGGCAGCGACGGCTTTGAGCTTTGCGTTCGCTTCGAAGGTGGTTCCCGTCTCCTCGGGCTCAGGCAGGTCGAGAGCCGCCGCGGCACGGAGACGAACGGGGAGCCCTGCGAAGAGCTCGTTCAGCTCTCTCACCTTACCCGGGTTGTGGCTTGCCAAGACCCAGTCGTCGGACGGTTTGGCCATCACTTCGCGCGTTCGAACGGCATGCGAGGCGGAGGTGTCTTAGTAAAGCTCGGGTACGCCTTGCGCCGATCGATCTGCTTTTGAAAGACCGAGGGGTTCGGTGTCGGCAAATCGCACCGCCCGCGCTCGCATACGTAGGCAGTGCTCTTCCCGCCTATCGCCTGTTTGCCCTCGAGCCACGGAACTCGTGCCTGCTGTTCCGCCGCTTCCGAGGCGGTCAAAACGACGAACGCCTTGTTGGGCACGAACGTCCCACGAAGCCGCGCCGCGAGCGGACCCGCCTCCCGCCGGCTGAGCGGAGCAACGACCGCGACCTCGAGCGGCGTGTCGTAATAGTGGTCTAGCGCCACCAAGAGCAAAGGATAGCCGTCGGGTGAACGCGTCACACGGAAGCCCAGCGACGCGAACAATCGCTCGGCGGTCTGCCGCCACTCGATGTCTCCCGTGAAATCGTGAAGGCGGAGGAGGTTCGCGGCAGCGACCGAGTTTCCAGACGGAACCGCACGGTCGTAGGCGGGCTTCTCCCGAACCAACAGAGTCTCACCTTCGCTTGGGGTGAGGAAGTAGCCACCGCCCTGCGGGTCGAGGTAACGCGCATCCTGGTCACTCTGAAGCTCGACGGCCCGCTCGAGCCAAGCCACGTCGCTCGTCGCTTCGTAGAGATCGAGGCAAGCGCCCACCATGAAGGCGTAGTCGTCGAGAAAGGACGTGGATGCTTTCTTCCCCTCGCGATAGGTGCGCACCAGCGCTCCGTCGTCTGCGCGCATCTTGTCGAGCACAAATCGCGCAGCGCGCGTAGCGATGGTGGTGTACCGGGCGTCCTCCAACATCCAACCGGCTTTCGCGAAGGCGGTGATCATCATGCCGTTCCATGCGGCGATGATCTTCTCATCGCGGATGGGCGGCGGACGCGACCCACGGGCGTCGTAAAGAATGCCACGGGCGATCATCAACACTTCGGCGACGCGCTTTGGCGAAATACGCAGCTCAGCGGCAACCTCGCGGTCCGTCTTGACGCGGTGAAGGATGTTGCGGCCCTCGAAGTTCCCCCGCTTGGTCACACCGTACGCCACCGACACGACGGCTGCGTCGTCGGTGCCGAGGAGCAGCTCGAGCTCGTCCGCGGTCCACGTGAAGAACCAGCCTTCCTCGTCGTGACCGCCCGGAGCCGGGCTGTCGGCATCGGTCGCGGAGTAGAAGCCACCCTCGGGTGAGGTCATCTCACGAGCGATGTAGTCGAGGATTTCGCGCGCGACGCGTTGGTACGCCGGCTCGTCCGTGTGCTGCCAAGCCTCTAGATAAACGACCGCGAGCTGGGCATTGTCGTAGAGCATCTTCTCGAAGTGCGGGACCAGCCATTGCGCGTCGGTCGAGTAGCGATGAAAGCCTCCCCCGACGTGGTCGTAGATCCCGCCCGCGGCCATCTTGTCGAGGGTGGTGGTCACCATGGCGGTCGCACCGGTGTCGCGCGTTCGGCGAGCGTATCGCAAGATTAGGGAAAGGCGTGAAGGCTGCGGAAACTTGGGTGCGCCGCTGAAACCCCCATCGACCCGGTCGAACATCCTAGCGAGGTTTTGCGCGGCGATGACGATCACCTTGTCACTGGGTACGCCGGGCCCGGGCTGCAAGGCCGCCACTTGCTCGATGCGCTGGCTGAGCTCTTGAGCGCGCGCGACCACCTGTTGCGGCTCGTCGGTGTACACGCGCAGCATCTCGCCCAGGATGTCGATGAGCCCGACCCTGTTTCCTCGTACTCCCTTGCGGGGGGGAAAGTACGTGCCGCCGAAGAAGGGTTCCTTGTCGGGCGTCATGATGACGGTCATCGGCCAGCCACCGCGGCCGGTGAGGATGTTGACTGCGGTCATGTAGACGCTGTCGATGTCCGGTCGCTCCTCCCGGTCGACCTTGATCGCGATGAAGTGACGATTGAGAAACGCGGCGATCTCCTCGTCCTCGAACGACTCACGTTCCATGACGTGGCACCAATGACAGGTCGAGTAGCCTATCGACAGAAAGATTGGCTTGTTCTCTCGTTTGGCCCGCTCGAATGCTTCGTCGGACCAGGCATACCAGTTCACGGGGTTGTGCGCGTGCTGGAGCAGGTACGGGCTCGACTCCTCGATGAGTCGGTTGGTGAAGCGCGGTGAGCCGTCATCGGTCAGGTGGTGGGTGCGCGGGATGTAGCCCGACCCCTGGGAGGCGAGTGCTCGGTCGAGACGCTGCTGTAGAGCCTCGTCGACTGCGACCACGCCGGGCAGCCGCGGGTCGCCCTCCGCACCGGCAGTCGGGTCCGCAGCGGGCTCAGGCTCGCTCTTGCGAACCGGATCGCAGGCCAACGCGGGTAGCACTACGACGGCTAGGAAGAGGAAGGATGCGGAACGCATTGCCGTGGATCGGTTCATTCTGCCTAAACCCTAATGAGAACAGGAGGTTGCGGAGGGATGCTCCTAGGGCTACATCATGGGGATCGCAACCGGATGCAAGCGCACCAGGTCCGTGATAGACGACGTGCTCATTTTTCCGAGCCCCAGGGTCGGCTTCTACCCGATTTTCGAGGAACTGTAATCGATGCCAGAGACTAATCCCTCCGTACCACCACGAGTGTTCGAGCACACCAGCCGCAAGGACTGGGGCCGTTCGGTGCTCCTCCTCGAGATTCCGGACAAACGCACGTACCTCTTCGAAGACGGCGCGGAACGTAGTTTCCGGCCGGACTACTGGCACAAGATGGAGTTCATCGAGGTACAGGCCAACGAGGCCGTGCGCATCGCCCGAATCGCCCGCCGCAATCAGGCACCAGCACCCGGCTCCGCGCGGAAGTCGAAGGCTCCCCCGAAAAAGCCGGACATCACGTTCGAGCAGCAGGTGGCCTACTTCATGAAGCTGTACCCGGTCGGTTTCGAGGACGAAGCCTACATCAAGGCTGAGCGAGGCGAGCCAGGTGCCAAAGGCGCCGAGAAGCTCAAGGACGCCGCGATCGAGCGCGCTGAGGATCTCCTGAGCCAGAAAAACCTCGACGAGCTCATCGGTGAGGCGAGCTACGAAGAGGTCCACCAGATGATCTACGAGTTCCTCACGAGCACGAAGAGCACGACACAGAAGGCTGAGGCGACTCGCTTCAAGAACCTGCCGGAAGACACGCGCGAGACGGTGGCGCTGGCGCTTCGAGAGCTGCTCTACGGCGAGCGGACGTACCCGATTCGCTTCGATTCATTCGTCGCGGCGCTCGACATCGAGGACGGCGCAACCTGGCCGCTCTCCACCTTGCTCCACGCGCTCGTCTACCCTGCCGAACATCTCTTCGTGAAGCCGACCTTTCTCAAAAAGCAGGCGCTCATCTTGGACATCGATCCCAAGTACGACACGACGCCAAACGCAACGACGTACACGCAGTTCCTGCAGGCCGCCAAGAAAACGATGGAGCTCCTGCAAGAGGCCGGACAACGCCCCCGCGACCTTTGGGACGTGCACGTGTTCATCTGCAAGACGCTCAGCCCCAAGGCGATCAAAGAAGCTACCGGCGTCGTCGACGCGTAACCGGCGCGATGAGGGCGTTAGTCCGAGCGGAATCATGGCCGATTCGAGGTGGTTTTCGGCTCGCGCGCGGGGCTCGGGCTGCGGCCGAGGTCGTGGTGCTGGAGCTACATGACGCTGGGTGGATCGGGCGTGGCGAGTGCCTGCCCTATGCGCGATACGGGGAATCGATCGACTCGGT